>JBCCLY010000721.1:0-2587 GCA_039026655.1 Cyanobacteria bacterium P01_C01_bin.38
GCGATTATTTTAGATATGCTAATTCCTATGTTATTGTGGCTAATTTTCGCTTGATAAGCTTTAAGTACCCGTGCAAAATTAATTTAACGTTTTGTTTGGATAGGGAATGGGGGATAGGGAATGGGGAATAGGGAACAGGGAATAGGGAGCAGGGAACAGGGAATAGGGAATAGGGAACAGCTATATAACTGTGGAGTAAATATAAAGCTATGGAAATGAATAGTAAGTAAGTCAGCACAAATAAACTGAACTATGTCACCCGACGGTAAATTACTATTAAACCTTTACCTCTACTGCCCACTCCCTACTCCCTACTCCCTACTCCCTACTCCGTACTATAGAAGAATTAAAGAATCAAGCAAAAAATCTCCGAATGATTACTAGAATCCATGCTCAAGAAGTATGTTTGATTGATTGACTTATGGCTCAGTTGGTGATACCAGTTGATCAATTAAATTTGTTTTGTTAACTGTTATCAAGGATATTTAAAGTTTTTGTATATATCGAACGAGATGTTGGTAAAATCAACGAGGCAAATAACTAAATCTTCAGTTACAAGAGTAATGTTACCTTTATTACTTGGGTAGCTGTCGTTAATTTTATATTGTCCAGGTCTTCATTTACCTGTTATTATGCCCGTTAAATACTTTTTATCCTTGAAAAATTATAAATACTGTCAGTGGTTAAGTTTTGCTATCCTATCTTGTTTTGCCTTAGTAAAACCCACATATGCTGATGAATTAAATCATACAGTAAATTCACCACTCAATTCACAACATAATAAGGAATATAATATCTCGGCTTCAAAGGGGATAAGGTTAAAGGATGCTATTCAAAAAAAATTACCAATTTCAAATTTAAATTCAAATTTCCATATAAATTCAAATACAAATTCAAATATAAATTCAAATTCAAATTCATATTCAAACTTAGCTGCCGACTTAACTTCAAATCAAGCCGCAGATACAGATATTTTGTGGAGATATCCAGAAGTTATTTCTCAAGCACCACAGCCCGATAGAGAATCTCCTCAAGATACTACCAAACCTCCATCAGAGCGTCAGCTTCCGGAACCAAATATACCTACGTTACCACCACCAGAAGACTTATTAGAACCAAACATTACGCCTACGACACCGGAGATTAACCCATCGGGAGAACTTCCGCCTAATATTACTATAAATAATTTTGTTATTAAAGGCAGTACGGTTTTTAGTCAAGAAGACTTTGATGAAATTACCAAACCTTATACCAATCGTCCGATAACATTCGCCGAACTTTTACAACTTCGTTCGCAACTTACACAATTGTATTTAGATAAAGGATATATCACTAGTGGAGCTTTTATCCCAACTCAAAAATTTCAAGATGGTACGGTTGAGATAGAGATAATAGAAGGTTCGTTAGAAGACATTAAAGTCAGCGGAAATAGCAGGTTGAATTCTAGATATATTCGTTCTCGAATTTCTAGGGGTGCAAGAAAACCTCTTAATCGTGAAAAGCTACTCGAATCACTACAGTTATTACAGCTAAACCCTTTAATAGATAAGCTTTCTGCCGAACTTTCTGCCGGTACTCGCCCCGGAGAAAGTTTACTTGAATTAGAAATTGAAGAAACCAAAACCTTTAACACGCAACTAAGTTTAGATAACGGGCGATCGCCAGCAGTAGGTAGTTTTCGCCGTCAAATTCAAGTCAGTGAAGCAAACTTATTTGGGTGGGGTGATAGTATCAGCGGTGGTTATAGCAATACCGATGGTAGCAACGCTTTTGATTTCAACTACACTTTGCCAGTAAATCCCCGCAACGGTACTTTATCATTTAGTTACGGTACGTCCGATAGTGATGTAATTGAAAGTCCCTTCAACGTGCTTGACATTCAATCCAAATCTCGTTACTACGAACTATCACTGCGTCAACCTATAGTAGAAACACCGAATCAAGAATTTGCTGTGGGTATAACAGCAAGTCGTCGCGAAAGTAAAGCCAGCTTGTTTGATGGCACAGAACCTTTTCCTAACTCACCTGGTGCAGACGACGAAGGAAGAACCCGGATTAGTGCAGTACGTTTTTTCCAAGAATGGACAAATCGTAGCAGCAGCCAAGTTTTCGCTTTACGTTCTCAATTCAGCGTTGGATTAGACGCTCTCGATTCCACCATTAACAACGAATCTCCCGATAGTCGCTTTTACGCTTGGAGAGGACAAGCTCAATGGGTGCGTCTTTTAGCACCCGATACATTGTTCTTATTACGGGGAGACGTACAGTTTGCAGACAGGCCGTTAGTTCCTTTGGAGCAAATTGGTATTGGCGGACAAGAAAGTGTCAGAGGATACCGTCAAGATGCTCTATTAACAGATAACGCCGTTTTTGCATCAGCCGAAGTTAGACTTCCCATCGCTCGTTTTCCTGGAGAAAATAACCTTTTACAAGTTGCACCATTTGTAGACTTTGGTACCGCTTGGAATCGAGGAGGTAGAGATGAATCTAATGGCGAAAGCGAAACCGAGACTTTATTATCTTTAGGATTGGGATTACGACTGCAACTACAAGAACGACTTACCGCTCGCTTTGATTGGGGGATTCC
>JBCCLY010000722.1:0-2586 GCA_039026655.1 Cyanobacteria bacterium P01_C01_bin.38
ACTCGTCTGCACATGGAAGAAGATGCAGGAAAATTAGTTCACGCCGGTAGCGATCGCCTTAGTGGTTCGAGCTATTCTTTGGTAGACTACAACCGGGCTGGTGTTCCTTTGGTGGAAATCGTTTCGGAACCAGATTTACGCTCCGGGCAAGAAGCTGCCGAATACGCTCAAGAGTTACGCCGAATTGTCCGCTATCTCGGTGTCAGTGACGGTAATATGCAGGAAGGTTCGCTACGTTGCGATGTGAATATTTCCGTTCGCCCCGTCGGACAAAAGGAATTTGGCACAAAAGTTGAAATTAAGAATATGAACTCGTTCAGCGCTATTCAAAAGGCGATTGAATACGAAATTGAACGTCAAATCGAAGCGGTTGAAACTGGTGAAGCCATAATTCAAGAAACTCGGCTTTGGGAAGAAGGTTCCCAACGTACTATTAGTATGCGAGTCAAAGAAGGTTCGAGCGATTACCGTTATTTTCCCGAACCCGATTTAGCACCAATCGAAGTCAGTGAAGCACAATTAAACAGTTGGGAAAGCGAATTACCAGACTTACCCGCGAAAAAACGGCATCATTACGAAACCGAATTGGGGCTTTCTGCATACGATGCCAGAGTTTTAACCGAGGAGAAGGCAACAGCAGATTATTTTGAAGCTGCTGTGGAAAAAGGAGCAAATGCCAAAACCGCCGCAAACTGGATAATGGGCGATATTGCTGGCTACCTCAACAAGCAAAAGCTGAATATTTCTGAAATTAATTTAACCCCAACCAACTTAGCCGATGTCGTTAAGTTGATTGATAAGGGTGAGATTAGCAATGCTAAAGCCAAAGAAAAATTACCAGACTTGCTCGAAGGTAAATCTGCCAAAGATGTTTTTGCTGGTGAAAAATTAATTACAGATCCAGCAGTACTCGAACCCCTTATCGATGAAGCCATAGCTGGCAATCCCAAAGAAGTTGAGAAATATCGCAGCGGTAAAACCAATGTTAAAGGTTTCTTTGTCGGGCAGGTACTCAAGAAAACCGGAAAACGTGCCGATCCAAAATTAACCAATCAACTAGTAGACAAAAAACTCAAAGCTCTGGTTGAATAAAGAATTGGTGTAGAGACGCGTTAGCGCAGCGTGACCGCAAGGTCATTATATCGCGTCTCTACAAGGGTTTTGATAATCCAATCAAGCAGTATTTTTACCTATAAAACCGAAAATACTTCATATTACAAAAATTAATTACCAATTTTTACTTAAGTACGGAAAACAATTATTACAATACCTAGATACTTCAAATTTCTTTTATCAAAACTTTATATACATTTAACAAAAGGGGTAACACCCCTCATGCCCAAAATGCTATATTATGTTAAGTAGATGCACCCTGATGATCTGGAGAGCTGCCAAGTAGCTCTCCGTTTTTTTTGCAAAAATTTATATAATATCCATATAATCTAACTTCTTGCACCATTCGCAATAAACCTAATATTTCCGGTTTCTTGTAGTTTAGACAACGAGATAATAGTATTTTCACGACAAGAAACCGGAAATAGAGCCATTGGTACAAGATGTCAGTATAATCCCGCTTTACAAATAACGGAATAGTCTTATTTACGGATTAACTAGCTTTAATCTTATTCCTTGATATAATACCTCGAAAGAATATTTTACAAAAAAAATTACCAAGGGGTATAATCCCTCATGCCATAAATGGTAAAATATGATAATCAGATGCACCCTGATGTTCGGAGAGCTAGTTTCAATAGCTCTCTTTTTTATTTTTTCACATTTAACTACGACTTCTTAGCAAAATTTTTATGAAATTCTACGTGAGGGGGTCTCACCCCCTAGGCAGAAAATGATATACTATGTTAAGTAGATGCACCCTGATGATCCGGAGAGCTGCCCAAGTGGCTCTCTTTTTTTTTGCGTTTATTTTACTTCTGCATAAAAATACTGTGAAGCAAAAGATAATTCCTTTACCAAAACTTAATCTAAAGTTAACTGAGGGGTAAAACCCCCTGGGCGAAAAGTGATATACTATGTTAAGTAGATGCACCCTGATGATCCGGAGAGCTGCCAAGTAGCTCTCTTTTTTTTTGGGTATTTATACGGAATTGGGAATAGGGGATTGGGCATTGGGCATGGGGGATAGGTAGATGGATATTAAAAATAGATCGAAGTAATAAGATTAATCATTTTAAATTAATAGCTTCTAACTCCTAACTCCTAAATCTTAACTCCTAACTCCAAACTCATAACTCCCAACTCCTAACTCCCAACTCCTAACTCCTAACTCCTAACTCCTAACTCCTAACTCCTAACTCCTAACTTTTAACTTTTAACTTTTAACTTTTAACTCCTAACTCCTAACTCCTAACTCCTAACTTTTAATTTTTCCCAATGCCCGATGCCCTATTACCAATTACCAACTACCAACTACCAATTACCCATTCCCATTAATAACTAATAAGTTACCATGCCTGGGTCAACTAATAATTGATATAATCCCCTATTGCAGCACCAAGAGCATACAGGGGAAGAGTAATGAGTGAATGGCGGGAAATAAGTGGTGGGGTAACAGCACCTAGAGGATAT
>JBCCLY010000723.1:0-2586 GCA_039026655.1 Cyanobacteria bacterium P01_C01_bin.38
GTTTAAACGACAATTGGAGTACAAATCCAAAAAATTTGATTGTAAATTAATCATTGCAGATAGATGGTTTGCTTCATCAAAAATTTGTTCGACTTTCGGACATAAGCACGAAAATTTAACCTTAAAAGACCGTGTTTATGAATGCTCAAATTGCGGATTAAAAATTGACCGTGACCTCAATGCCGCATTAAATTTAGCAAAACTTGCGTACTCTGTTTAACATTTGAAAGAATCGAGGATGGCTTGTCCTTGAATGCCTGTGGACGGATAACCGCTCCCATGCTCCGGTAGAAACAGGAAGTAAGAGTTGTAAGAGTCAACCGTCCGGGTTGTCCATACTTTACAGAGCAGCAGCCCTAAGCATTGACCACGGGGTTAAGTTTTGGCTATCAGCGATAACAACTAAAGGGCGTTGCTTTGTTGTAAATGCTCCACAGCTTAAAACTGCTTTGTGGAAGTATCAGCGCAAAGTCGCAGAATATAAGAAAGGTAAGTCAGATTTTTATTGGGATGAGTATTTAGACAAGATAACCGGCAAGTACAACCGCCAAGTTAGAGACGCGGTAAACAAAGCTGCAAAGTTCATCATCAACCGCTGTTTGCGGGACAAGCTAGGTTACTTAATAATTGGTTGGAATAAGGGCAACAAGCAGAATATCAACCTTGGCAGAAAGAACAACTATGAAGTTGTAAATATGCCCACTGCAAGGTTGATTAAAAGATTGGGTGAGTTGTGCCCCGAATACGGCATCAGATTGATTGTAACCAGCGAGGAATACACATCAAAAGCGTCCTTTGTTGATCGAGATGTTTTGCATAAATACGGTGAGAAACCCGCAGAGTGGAAACCATCAGGTAGAAGGATAAGCAGAGATGTATACAGGACTAAAGCTGGTAAAGAAATTCACGCCGATATTAATGCCGCTGCCAATATTTTAAGAAAGGTAGCCGACCAAGTTTTTGGTAGAAACAGATACAATAGAGAATTTGCATTTTTTTTAATAGACAGGGCTTTGACTGACCCTAAGCGGTACGATATTTTCAAGAATTTGAAAAAGGAATACCGTGAGAACAGATGTCCCGCAGCACGGCTTCAGCCTGCGTAGGGACAACTGTTCAGAATCCCAGTGTTTTCAAACCTGGGAGAAGTCAACGAACTGCACTGTTTATGACATCAATATTTGCATTTTGAGGAGAAATTTTCGGTGCGGTAGGACATAAATCGGCTAACTCGCATTCTTGACAAGCCGGATTTCTGGCTTTACACACAGCACGACCGTGATAAATTAGCCGAATCGACCAATTTTCCCAATCTGGTTGCGGTAATAGTTTCATTAAATCTCTTTCAATCCGAACTGCGTCTTCGTGCTTTGTTAAACCCAATCTTTGACTCAGACGGCTGACATGAGTATCAACCGTTACCCCAACATTAATTCCAAAGCCATGAGCCATAACTACATTTGCCGTTTTCCGGGCTACTCCGCGAAGCTGCAATAGTTCTTCCATTGTTCGGGGAACTTTTCCGCCAAACTCTTTAACTATCATCTGACAAGCAGCTTTAATATTCTTGGCTTTATTGCGATAAAATCCTGTAGAACGTACTAAAGTTTCAAGTTCTTCAATCGGTGCATTTCCCAAACTTTCCGCATCAGGAAATTGACGGAATAGCTCTGGTGTTACTTTATTCACTCGTTCGTCAGTACATTGAGCGGAAAGAATCGTTGCTACAAGTAGCTGTACCGGCGTTGAATAATTTAACGAGCAAGTTGCATCGGGATACAAACGCTTAAGGCGCACCAAAATACAGTGCGCCCGCTGCTTTTTACTAGAATTCTTGCCCTTAGTGCTTATCCCAATAAATTTTTCACCCATTCCAACTGGCTGGTTTCTTTAACGAATATCAAAATCCCTAATCCTAAAAGTAGCACTAAACCAGTTTGCATTACACCTTCTTGGATGCGATTTGGTAAGGGCTTACCGCGCACTCCTTCAATCAATAGAAAAGCTAATTGTCCGCCGTCTAAAGCCGGTAAAGGCAAAATATTGATGAAAGCTAAGTTGATGCTAATTAATGCTGCGAAAAAGAATAAATTGCCAGTATCGTTTTGAGCAATGTTCGCACCAATTTTAACAATTTGAACGGGGCCAGCAACTTGGCCTGCTGTTTCACCAAAGTTTGTAATTAATCTGCCAAAACCTTGAACTGTTTGGTAAATAATATTTTGAAACTGACTTGCACCGACACTAAACGCTTCTACAATATTTTTGGTTGCGCGACGTTCAACCTTGCCATTAGGAGACAATTTAACACCGATACTACCTCCGGACGGTTTAGCTTTGGGAACAACGATTATATCTAGATTTTGCTCTCCCCTCTTAATCTTTAATTCAATTGCTTCTCCTGGATGGCTTTTGATAACGTCTCTTAACTTTCCTATCTCCTGTAACGATTGACCAAACTCCGTACCATCTGCGGCTAGAATCACATCTTTGGGCTTAATTCCAGCTTCTGTAGCTGCACTGCTAGCTTGTGGAGCAAGTTCTTGAATTAAAACACCCGGTTGAGTCGCTTCTGGTATTCCCACA
>JBCCLY010000724.1:0-2580 GCA_039026655.1 Cyanobacteria bacterium P01_C01_bin.38
AAAAATTTGAATTAGACGTTTGGTATATCGATAATTGGAGTTTATGGCTTGACTTGAAAATTCTTGTGATGACATTTGTTAAAGTCTTGCGAAAAGAGGGTATCGACGAAGAAGGACAGGTTTCATCTTCAGAATTCTTAGGGAAAATGCAAGACAAAGAAAAAGTTATGGAGCAAGTTAGATGACCCAGATTTCAACTCTGCATATAACGCGAGAACAATTGGAACTGTTACCAACCGAGGAAGATGTAGCATTTTATGAAGAACACGGGTGGTATATCTCAAAAAAAGTTATCCCCGAAGAACTGATTGATGAAGCGATTGAAGCTAGTTTCAGATTCTATGCAGGAGAAAGGGATACCACTCTTCCCACTCAAACTGGTTATGGCAACTGGAAACCTGGTGATGGCGACGAAATTCGCAACAACGAATTTACCACATTACAAAATAAAGTATTAAGAAAGTTCGCACTCCAACCAATTATTGGAGCTATTGCAGCCAAGCTGACAAGAAGCAAAAGTATTCGACTTTTTGAAGATCAACTCGTATATAAAGCACCTAGCAGTTCGGCCGAAAAAGGTGTAGTTGGCTGGCATACGGATCGTGCTTACTGCTCTAACTGCACTTCAGAAAAGTTGCTGGCAGCTTGGATACCTTTCCATGATTCCGATGTAGACAGAGCGCCGTTAGTAGTTATCGATGGTAGCAATAAATGGTCTGGGAACGACCACTTACGCTGCTTTAACCAACCGAATCTGCAAGAGACAGCAAAGAAATTTACCAAGCAAGGGCGAGAAATTATCGAAGTGCCTATGACGATGAAAAAGGGGCAGATGAGTTTTCACAATACTTGGGCTATTCATGGAAGTTACCCAAACCGTAGCGATTCATACCGCCTAGCAATGGCAGTACATATGCAGAATCTGGAAAATCGCTATCAGCCTTTTTGGAATGCACAAGGAAAGCAGATCGATCACTATTTGGATACTCTATGCCGAAAATTACCAAATGGCAATCCAGATTATACCGATCCGGCAATCTTTCCAACCATATGGTCTGAATAATTATTAATTAATTAATTAATTTAGTTTCCCTATTCCCCGTTCCCCATTCCCTGTTCCCTTCTTATAAAAACATCACCTTGATAAATAGCAATGAATACCCAAATCATCGATTTATCCAATCCCCTATGGATGGAAACTTTAGATAAAGTTAAACATGACGTTTATCAATTACCAAACTATATATCTTTAGAAGCCAGTCGGAATAAACAACTACCGGAAGCCATTTTAATTACCGACGGAGATAAGATATTTTTTGCTCCTTATTTAATATCCAAGTGCGATAACATAGCAGATTCGGATTTAATTTCAGAAGAAATATTTGATGTTAAATCTCCCTACGGTTATCCAGGAATTTTATTAAGTGAAGCAGCGGCTAATACACCCGGCTTTCCCGACAGAGCGATGGCTGAATTTAAACGGGTGTTAGCGAGCAAAAATGTATGTTCGGCATTTTTTAGAATGCATCCTATACTCAATGAAAACTTTAACGAGATTTTTGAGCCGGGATTATTTACCGAAAACGGGGAAACTGTTTCCGTAGATTTAAGAATTCCCGAATCTCAATTATGGTCTCATACTAGAAAAGGACATAAAAGCACAATTAATAAATGTAAACGTTTAGGAATGGAAGCAAAATTCGTTCCAATTGAAGAAAATTTAGACGAATTTACTGCTATCTATCAAGAAACAATGGGAAGGGTAGAAGCAGCAGATAGATATTATTCTTTTGATTTAACATACTATGAAGAGATGCGAACAGCTTTAGGAGACAAGCTGCATCTTTGTATTGTTGAATATGAAAACGAAGTAGCTTGTGCAGGATTATACACGGAAGTCTGCGGTATAGTGCAAAGCACATTAGGTGGAACTAAAGACAAATTTGTAGATTTATCACCAAGTAGTTTAGAAACAGATTGCGCTCGCTATTGGGCGCATCAACGCGGAAATAAATTTTTACATTTGGGTGGAGGAGTTGGTGCTTCAAAAGACCCAGTTTATAACTTTAAAGCCGGATTTTCCAAGCTTAGACATAATTTCTATACCCTTAGACTGATAGTTGATGAGTACAAATATCGCTATCTTGTGGAAATGAAAGCAAAATCTTTAAACGTTGCTGTAGAAGACTTGCTCGACTCTAAGTTTTTCCCTGTATATCGCTCTCCCCAAGCACCACTAAAATAAATGATCAAACAAATTCTACTTTCCACACCCCACATGGGTGAGCAGGAATTAAAGTTCGTTAAAGAAGCTTTTGAGACTAATTGGATAGCCCCTGTAGGTCCTCATGTTGATGCTTTTGAGGAAGAATTTTGCCAGGTAACTGGTGCCGGTTATGCAGCTGCTGTAAGTTCCGGTACTGCTGCAATTCATTTGGCTTTACGGTTACTTGATGTTGGACGAGGGGACGAAATATTTTGCTCGACTTTAACGTTTATTGCTAGTGCTAATCCGATTGTCTATCAAGGTGCTAAGCCAGTTTTTATCGATAGCGATCGCACTTCTTGGAATATGAATCC
>JBCCLY010000725.1:0-2574 GCA_039026655.1 Cyanobacteria bacterium P01_C01_bin.38
AACATTGCTTTAGTAGCTGATTCACCTGCCTTTCTAACTTGCTTAATTAAATACCAATTCAAAAACCCGAAAATAACTACTTGGCAAACAAAAGCAGTAAAAATTTCAGGAGATGTACAGTACTGAGCAGTGGGGCAGAAAAGAATGGTAAATAGCCATAACATATTATGTGAGTCAACGTTTAGAACACCTAAAACTAATGGCGGTAAAATAATTAATGCGCTTGCTGTACCCGCAGCCCATAAAACACGTTTAGAGTTTTTCAACATCAACATAATTTGAGCAGCAGTAGCGTAAATCATTATCAAACTTACAGCAACTAATAAGGCACCATTAAGTTTTACAAAATTTTCGGTACTATGTAAGCTATCAATATTGACCTGAAAATACAGTATAATAACTGCGCTTACTGCAATTAAAAGATTAATTGCAAATGCTAAAATCGCCGGACTTTTTTCGCCACTTATTAATTCTGAAAGTAAAGATTTATTTGAATTAGCTGTACTATTTTCATTTCTATAGAGTCGAAATCTTGCCCAGTCTTGTATTGCTTGACGATGAGTTAACATTAAAGCGAATAATGGCGCAATCATCAACAGATTCCACATATATAAAGCGAATACACTTTGAGAAAAGCTACCCCAATCAATACCATCGTTATTCGTATAATCTATGGAAACTAATAACCCGATAAGTACTATTTGAAAACTTGCGAAAATCAAGTAACTTTGCTGTTTGCTAAAAATCGTTGCATTAGGATTGCGAAAACAACGCTTTAAACCTTGCCAAGCCCAATAAGTCCATAATGCATAATTCAATAAATGTAATGCAATTACACCAATAAAACTTTTCCCTACAGCAAAATTAAAAAACTGTAATTCTTGTAATGCTGGAGTTTGATTACTAAGAAAACCTGGGAAAAAATAATCAGCTATAGTTGTAGGGCTAAGTAATGCAGCAAAACCCATACAGTTAACTAAGTCATCAGAGTTGCCATAGCTAAATAATTGCATTGAGAACAATAGGACTAGAAAAACGAAGCCACTACCCAACCAAGGTTTAAAACCACTCAATACGGAACCACCGAACACACCAAATAACAAAGCATAGCTATAAAAGAAAATACAGCTAGCTACAAGTATCAAGTAAAAGCATAAAATATTGCCAAAAGCAAGATTCCCGTTTATTCCTGTCAATATATGAAAAGGAATTGCAGCGAAAACGGTAAGATAAATCAAAACTGGAACTCCTAACATTTTTCCAGTAAAGATACTTGTTTCCGATTGTGGGCTAAGACGAATGAAATTTAGAGTACCTTTACGTTCTTCCTGGGATAAATCATTAATTATCAAATAAGCTCCTGCCATCAGCAGCGTGAAAATAAAAATCATGCCGAGCGATCGAAACATATATTCCCAATGATCTTGCCACCACAGTTGCATATTTATTTGATTGGGAGGACATGATATCCATGATGAATATTGGTCTTTTACAGTATTAGTTAAATTGCAATATTTATCTTCAATATCAATGTTATTTTTACTCTGCAAATCTGGAATTTCTCGTAGTTGATATAAGAAAATTATCAGTTGAGTTGCAAGAGATGTAACTATAGCAATAATTACGGGAAACGGCTTCAAACGACCTTTTAATTCTCTTAAAAGTTGGGGATTCCAATCGCCTATTTTATCTATTGAATTAAGCATGATGTTGGATAGTTGATAGTTGTTAGTAGGATGGAGTTTGGCAACGGATGGAGTTTGATAACGGATGAAGTTTGGTAACGGATGGAGTTGGGCAACGGATGGAGTTTGGTAACGGATGGAGTTTGGTAATGGATGGAGTTTGGTAACGGATGGATTTAAGAGTTATTATGTAACCTTTAACCTTTGACCTCTAACCTTTAACCTTTGACCTTTAACCTTTGACCTTTAAGAAGCTTGTTTGTGATCTAGTTTGAGGAAAATACTTTCTAAATCTTCTTGGGTGCAGTGAAATTCGGTTAAAGGAATGCCAGCGGTGACAAGAGAACGCAATAATTCGGCTGAGTCTTTTTCTTCTCCAGTAAAATTGATTTTGACGCTATTTTGACTTGCTAGTATTTCCCAATTTTCAACTAAAGAATTATTTTTAAGTTCGCTTAATAAGGCTTCTTGTTTTCCTAAAGTTGAAATAACTATCTGCTGGGTAGCACAACTTTTATATAGTTCTTCGAGAGAAGCACTTTCGACTAAAAAGCCGAGTTCCATAATTCCCACGGAGGTACATAACTCGGCTAAATCGCTCAAAACGTGGGAGGAAATCAAGATTGTCATTCCTGCTTCCTGCAATACTTTGATGATTTCCCGAAACTGCATTCTAGCTATAGGATCGAGTCCGGAAACTGGTTCGTCAAGGAGTAAAATAATCGGTTCGTGAATTATCGTGCGAGCTAAACATAAACGCTGTTTCATCCCTCTTGAAAGAGTAGAAATTAAACTGTTGCGTTTGTTTTCTAGTTGAATTAACTCTAAAACTTCGTGTATTCTTTTGGTTCGTTTGGGTTCTTTGAGAAGATACAACCTTGCAAAATAA
>JBCCLY010000726.1:0-2561 GCA_039026655.1 Cyanobacteria bacterium P01_C01_bin.38
CACCGGAGAAGATGGTTTTGAGGTAATGGTGGAACCAAGTGTAGGAATAGAGCTTTGGCAAAAGTTGATTGAAGCGGGTGTGATTCCTTGTGGATTGGGAGCCAGAGACACTTTAAGATTAGAAGCCGCAATGGCGCTTTATGGACAAGATATTGATGATACAACTACTCCTTTAGAAGCTGGTTTGGGTTGGTTAGTTCATCTAGATACCAAAGGCGATTTTATTGGGCGTAAAGCATTAGAACAGCAAAAAGCCAACGGGGTTCAACGCAAACTAGTACGGTTGCAAATGCAAGGACGCAATATTGCCCGTCATAACTATCCAGTATTATCCGCAGGTGAAAAAGTAGGAGAAATTACCAGCGGTACATTATCGCCGACACTTGGTTATCCCATCGCTTTAGCATACGTACCTACAGAGCTAGCCAAAGTTGATAACCAAATAGAAGTAGAAATTCGCGGTAAAACATATCCCGCAACTGTAGTGAAGCGTCCGTTTTATAAATCAACGAGTCGCGTCTCAAAATAGGGAGGGGGGAGAGGGGGAAGAGGGGGGAGAGGGGGAAGAATAATTAATTATTACCCATTACCCATTACCTAATACCAACTACCAACTACCAATTACCAATCCAAAATCTAAAATCCAAAATCTAAAATAGAAAGGAGAAAAACATGGCTTTTGAATATCCAGATGATTTGAAATATTTAGATAGTCACGAATACGTGCGTCTTGAAGGTGAAAATGCCACGATTGGTATTAGTGCTTTTGCGATCGATCAGTTGGGAGATATTGTATTTTTGGAATTGCCCGGAGTTGGAGACACTATAACTAAGGGAGAAAGTTTCGGTACGGTTGAATCTGTAAAAGCTGTTGAAGACTTGAATGCTCCTGTAACAGGTACTGTCACCGAATGTAATGACGCAATGGTTGACGCTCCCGAAAATTTAGCTTCGGAACCTTATGGTAAAGGTTGGCTGATAAAAGTAAAAGTCGAAAACCCTGGCGATATTGATGACGCAATGAGCGCTCACGAATATAGCTCCAAGGTGGAAGGGAAGTAGATTCGATTGGTAGTGGGTAGTGGGTAATAGAAGAGGGGGAAGAGGGGGAAGAGGGGGTAGAGGGGGTAGATTAAATAACAATTACCAATTACTAATCACCAATTACCTATGCCCCATGCCCCATGCCCTATGCCCTATGCCCTATGCCCAATTTCCAATTATTAACTATTAACAACTAACAACTAACCACTATCGACGTTATTGTTGCAAAATATTAATTAGTAACGTGTGGAGAATAATTAGTTAGTGGTAATTTATGCCCCTCGTAGCTCGTCGTCGGATGAGCAGGCGCTCGCATCTGAAGTTCAATCTGTGACTTCTTTTGCCGAAAGACATATCGGACCAAGTTCTGATGATGTGGCAAAAATGTTGAAGGTTTTGGGTTTCGATAATCTGGAGCAATTGATTGATAAAGCGGTTCCCCAAACGATTCGCTCGGAAGGTAGTTTGAAATTACCTGAAGCACAAAGCGAATATGCTGCTTTGGCTAAGTTAAAGGAAATTGCTCAAAAAAACCAAGTTTTTCGTTCGTTTATCGGTATGGGGTATTACGACTGTATTACTCCAGGGGTAATTCAAAGGAATATTTTGGAAAATCCTGGTTGGTATACTGCTTATACTCCTTATCAACCGGAAATTGCTCAGGGAAGACTTGAGGCTTTGTTGAATTTCCAAACTTTGATTACCGATTTAACGGGTTTGGAAATTGCTAATGCTTCGCTGCTTGATGAAGCTACCGCAGCGGCAGAAGCAATGAGCATGAGCTATGGTGTTTGCAAAAATAAATCAAATAGCTTCTTTGTTTCTCAAGAATGTCATCCCCAAACAATCGCCGTGTTGCAGACACGGGCAGAACCTTTGGGAATTAATATTGTTGTTGGCAACCACGAAACTTTTGATTTTTCTCAGCCAATTTTTGGGGCTATTGTTCAATACCCTGCTACCGATGGCTCGATTTATGATTATGCCGATTTTGTGGCTAAGGTTCATGAATTGGGGGCTTTGGTAACTGTAGCTGCCGATCCTTTGAGTTTAACTTTGTTGACTCCACCAGGGGAATTTGGCGCTGATATTGCTATCGGTAGTACTCAACGCTTTGGTATTCCGTTGGGGTTTGGGGGACCTCATGCGGCGTATTTTGCAACTAAGGAGAAGTATAAGCGTCAGGTACCGGGACGAATTGTTGGTTTATCGAAGGATGTTCAAGGTAAACCCGCTTTGCGTTTGGCATTACAAACCCGCGAACAGCACATTCGGCGCGAAAAAGCAACCAGCAATATTTGTACAGCACAAGTATTGTTAGCCGTGATGGCGAGTATGTATGCGGTTTATCATGGCCCTGATGGAATCAAAAAGATTGCTCAAAAAATTCATTCTTTAACTGCGAAGTTAGCCCAAGGATTGAAGCAACTTGATTACAGCATTGAAAATGAATATTTCTTCGATACGCTGCGAGTTAATTTAGGAAGCTCTAGTAAAGAAGAGATTTTAAAACGCTG
>JBCCLY010000727.1:0-2557 GCA_039026655.1 Cyanobacteria bacterium P01_C01_bin.38
AGTACCTTTAACAAATCCCCAAATAATAATTCCAATTAAAATCAAACTCGTTCCCGGAACACCAGGAACAACAGCACCAATTACACCCGCCAGCATCAAGGCAATTATTAAACCGTAGATAAGTTGCATATTTTTAGTTATTAATTTTAAGTATATTCTTAGGTAATGGGTAATTGGTAGTTGGTAATTGGTAAAGATGAGGAGACAAATTTATAATTCCTAACTCCTAACTCTTAACTTCTAACTCCTAACTCCTAACTTCTAACTCCTAACTATCCCCGATGCCCAATGCCCTATCCCCAATCCCCAATTTATTTTAAAGTAACAGCTAATTTGTCGGCGATTCCGGCTATCCAATTTTCGTCTTGTTTGGTATAACTCCGTGGAGCGTGCGCTCCTAAAATTAAGACCCCTTCTTCGCCAATTGGTTGACAAATGACCCCTTGAGTATTACTCGGTAAATAATCAAATTCAACTCTTCCGGGATACACTTTTAAATCGACTAAATAAACTGGCTTATGCTTTTCTAAAACTCTTTTTAATATTGCTCCGGGTGTAACGTCGGCTTTTTCTCCTAAAATTCCGCGACGCAATAAAATTTTGCCTTGATAATAAACCACTACCGAACGGGTAACAGTATTTGTCAATAATAAATGAGATGCCCAAGCTAACTCTGTTCTTGCAGCATCTGATAAATCGGGAGTAAGAATAAAACCTTCTTCACCTATTAGTTTTACGCTGTCGGGTGTTCGGGGCTGTACTTGCTGCCAAATTAAACCCGTTAATATCAAAACGGCGCTTAAAATTACACCAAGCACATCAGCACGAGCTTGAGATTCTGTTAATTGGGGTGAGTATAAACGGTTTATTAACAAAAGTACAGCGCCTAACCCACCCACAGCGATAGGTAGACGCTTTAAAAAGCGATTAGGATCTCGATTAGCCATGAAGAAGAATTTTGTTATAAGTCACTTCAATTTTAGATTTTAGATTTGTTTGTCCAGGGATTTTGGATTTGTCTTCTTGTTAACCTGTAAGGCTTTTTTAATCTCAAGTCTAAAATCCGTGTGAAGGTTGCTTCAATGCTGCATTTTTTGCGAAATTGTTTACTGTTAATATCAATTTCACAAAAAGCACTACATTACATATAACTCCTAACTCCTAACTCCTCACTCCTCACTCCTCACTCCTAACTTTTCATTCATCCCCCGGTTCGATTATGCGTTGAAACAAATATCCGGTACCTCTTGCAGTCAGAATTAATTCTGGATTTGAAGGATCGTCTTCTAATTTGGCACGCAAACGGGAAATATGTACGTCTACTACGCGGGTATCAACATGACGCTCTGGTGTATATCCCCAGACTTCTTGTAAAATCTCCGAACGAGAAAAAGCTTCTCCCGAACGACTTACTAAAAGCTCTAACAGGTTAAATTCCATTCCTGTCAATCGAATGCGTTCGTCACCTTTATAGACTTGACGCTTGTTTGTGTCGATTTTAATAGTGCTTACGTGTATTACCCCGGAACTGGGAATTCCGGAAGCACTAGTTTTGTCTACTCGTCTGAGTACGGAACGAATACGAGCTTCAAGTTCTTTGGGGGAAAACGGTTTTACTACATAATCATCAGCACCAAGCTCTAAGCCGGTGATTCTGTCTGCGACATCTCCCAAAGCTGTTAGCATAATAATTGGGACATCGGATTCCTTTCGTAATTCTTGACAGACACCATAGCCATCTAATTTTGGCATCATGACATCTAAAACTACTAAGTCAGGAATTGCTTTACGAAAGGTATCTAAAGCTTCCTCTCCGTCACCAGCAGTGACAACATCGTAGCCAATCATTGAAAGGCGCGTTTCTAAAATCCGGCGAATGCTGGCTTCGTCGTCTACCACCAGGATTTTTTCTTTATGACTCTCCAATCTCAACGCTCCTTAACGAAAGTTTTTCTTGATGTTAATTTTTAGTACTATTTTTTGTACCATCTTATTAAGATATCATTCCAATTATTCATTCGTAAAAACCTTGAAGCTATTACTATTATTCGATTTTGCTTTCTTCAGCAACTGAAAAGAAAATTAAGATTATTTAAGATTATTTAATAAGATTAATAATGCCAAAGCCAAAAACCTATTACGTTTGCTCTGAATGTGGTGCAGAAACTCCTCAATGGTTTGGTAAGTGTCCGGCTTGCGGAACCTACAACTCCTTACAAGAGGAAATTGCCGTACAAAACTCCACCGATGTACCTTCTCGGGGTGTGGGTGCTTGGCACTCTCAGATGAGTAAGAAAAAAAGTGCTAATAAACCAGCCAAGCCGCGAGCATCTTTAAAGCTAGAACAAATTAGCGATCGCCAAGTTGAGCGATGGAGTTCTGGTTATGGAGAGTTAGACCGAGTTTTGGGTGGTGGAGTGGTTCCGGGTTCAATGGTATTAATTGGTGGCGACCCAGGTATTGGTAAATCTACGCTGCTATTGCAAGTATCAAATGCATTGTCTCAAGCATATCGTGTTCTTTATATATCTGGGGAAGAATCAGGGCAGCAAGTTAA
>JBCCLY010000728.1:0-2533 GCA_039026655.1 Cyanobacteria bacterium P01_C01_bin.38
CTTGACTGCATTAAAAAGTAGATTTAAAAGTATCTGCTTAAGCCGTAAAGGATCGGCTACCATATTCTCAATATTAGAATCTATATCAAGCCGCATTTGCAAGCCTTTATTAGCAGCTTTTTCTTTTACCAATGCTAGTACGTTACGGCAAAGTTGTCTTACATCAATTGTTTCCCAATTAACTTCTAACTGATTGGCTTCAATTTTAGATAAGTCAAGAATATCGTTAATCAAAGCCAGCAGATGTTTACCGCTCGACTGAATAATGTTTAAATATTCATGATGACGCTGTTTAGAAGGGTCATAACCTTGAGCTAATAGCAAATGGGTAAAACCAATGATCGAACTTAGGGGAGTGCGAATTTCATGACTTGTATTCGCTAAAAATTGGTTTTTGAGTTGATTGGTACGCTGTAATTCCTGGTTCAGATTATTAAACTGTAATCTTTCTTGCTGTAATAATTCGATTTGCTCAAGTTGGGTTAAAGCTGCCGCACACATTGCAGCAGCCTTTGACATGAATTTTGGTAATTTTTCTATTGTATTTACACCTGAAGAGAAATCTGTTGAAGATTTTACTGAAGTAATCAACCAACCAACAGTTCCTAAAGATTTATTCTTTATACACCAAGCTGCTTGGGGCTGTTGATTTTCTAATTGCTGCAAATCTTCAAAGTGTATTTCATCTTTTAATTTCAACCGCAGCTTTTTACCTTTCCTTACCATTACAGCCAAAGGTGAAGGTTGTGAATGAGTGGTTGAATGAGAAGAGACATAGCTAATTTGACAAACAGTCTGCTGCGGTTTAACAACGGCGATCGCTACCACATTAAAATTTAGTGCAATGTTAAGTTCGTTAACTACTGTTTGAAAAATTTCTGTTTTTGTAATGGCTGTTTGAGTATTTTGTGGATCTTTCGTCTTTTTAGAAGCTTGTTCAAAGGACAAAGCTAAAGCAAGACAATGGTTAAGCTGACTTTGCAGTCGATTCACACTGCATTCCAGCCACAATTCGGCTCGAAGTTGCTCGATTGTTGTCAAAACTGTCGATGAATTCGCATCTAGTTGTGAGTTTTGCTCTGGTAAGCTTGAATACTGCTGCATGGTCAACTCGACCGCTAAATAATTTTAATAGCTTTGTTTAAAGGGCGCAAAATAAACCGGAGTATATTAGCGCACAATAACTTCTATATATATAAACTAAAACTTATAGTGTCAAATGTCACCCCAAAACTATAGCTTATCTTATTCTAATAATACGGTTACTTGCTTTAAAACCTGCTAACAATAAATTTATTAGTTAACATAGCTGGAACTATGATGGCAACAGACTAAGCATAATGCAAACTGAGATGTATTAACTATCGCAACAAGTTATCTTGATATTTGTTTAAATTTTACCTACCTTTAAACTATTTTTCGACAATACCTTAATATTTTTTTGGAAAAAAGCTGTTTCAAAATCTTTAAATAGCAATAGAAGCTTCAGTTTATTCTTATAGATTTATGTATAAAAATTACGATTTTGTTAAGATTACGACTTACGTAAAGCCTATGACTGTTATGAGGACATTAAGTTTTGCTTAAAAGGGAACAGGGAGTAGGCAACGGGGAACTGGAAATAGGGAACGGTTAAGTATACAGAGTTTTGTTAAAAATTAAATTAGGAATCTTATAAGTAGGTTGGTGTTGAAAATTGTAATTAGGAATAGGGAATAGGGAGTAGGGAGTAGGAATAAGGCTTTGATGCCAAAAAACATTCTGTAATATAGTGCTGTTTATTTTTGCCAACCTACTTATTCAATAAAATAAACAAAATCCCAAAGCTGCTTATTCTATATTTTTTTAGATAAATAAGTCAGCACAAATAAACTGAGCTATAGGAATCCGATGGTAAATTAGGTTGAAACTCTTACTCCTAATGCCTACTCCTCCCGAATCTCTACTCCCTTGTCCTAATTATGATTTTCAATACCAGCCTACTTAGTTAAGCACAATTATTTATATATTTACTACTAGTTATATAACTGTTCCCTGTTCCCTGTTCCCTTTTCCCTGCATAAACTAAATGTTAATTAAAATATCCCATTGTACCGGTAATGAAGTAAAACTATAAGTGTTGCTCGTTATTCTTCCAAGTGAATTTCAAAGAAGAACTTACGAGCAACACACTTTGATAAAAGCTGAAAGCAAAGATGTAAAGATGCTAGGTGCGATAATCAATAAACCTAAATACCTTTATATTCCAGATTCAAGTCATATTATTGACACTGTATTTCGATATAGTGCAAGCTTAGGGACTGACTTCCGGCAAACTCCAACTTTAATCTTTTATTAACACGGCACAATTGCCTTAAATGCAAAATTGCCTTTCTCTTGCTGCAATCTAAGGATTAATAACGTGAAAATAAATTGCTGCCACCAGTACATTACCAGCCAGTAGAATGACGCCGATCAAAGTGCGGTAAGGGAAAGGTGCTTTAGCATCTGTCTGAGGAACATCTACACCAACTTTAGCCATAATCGTTTCTCC
>JBCCLY010000729.1:0-2530 GCA_039026655.1 Cyanobacteria bacterium P01_C01_bin.38
CCGAATTTAACCAATCGAGACGAATTAAGTTTTGAAACCCAGTATCTTGTAACGAACTAAATAGATTATCAATGACCAAAGTTGCTGTAGAAACAATAGTTATTATCCATCTAGTCATGATTCGGGAGCATCGGCTTCGTTACTACCAATAAATGCCCGGAATAAATTAATAACTATATTATAAGTTGCCGCAACCAATAATATTAACATTAAACCCGCTAGAGCGCTGAAAGGAGATAGAACAAGTAATAGTAAAAATCCGAATACAATAACTGATATCAGTGGCTTATTCATATTTACCTATTGTAGTAACGACGTTTATTCATATTTAACAAGCTGATATCTAATATTTATTGCATCTTAGGGAAGATTCATTCTCTTTCATAGGTAAGAAAAATAGTTCGTAGTTGCGCTTCAGCGCCTCCGATAAGAAGCGCTAAAGCGCCAACTACGAACCTTAAGAATTACGCAGCCTCTGCCAAGCTGACTTTTACAACTTTGTGCTTTTCAGCTTCGGTTTTAGGCAAAATCAAAGTCAAAATACCGTCTTTGTAATCTGCACTTACGTTAGTATTTTGAACTCGTGCGGGTAGAGGAATTACGCGATGGAATTTACCGTAGTGGAATTCGCTTTTAATACCGCTTTCTTCATCTTTAAATTCGGATTTTCTTTCCGCAGCGATAGAAACAGCTTTTTCTGTAACTTGGATATCTAAGTCTTTTGCTTCGATTCCAGGAAGTTCCAATCTGAGATAAACTGCTTCTTTATCAACTCGTAATTCTGCTGCGGGTACTTTAACAAAATCTCTATCTATTTGACTTTGTAAAGCATTCAATTCTTGCCAGGGATTCCAGGTTAATAATGTTGACATGGTTCTACCTTTACTTGGGGAATTAATAATTTATTGCCTTGTTGTTTCTTATAGTAATCAAATTTTAATTAAGGGTAAATTCGGTTTTTATGAACATTTTAATGATGAATACCGAACTTTTCAGTGAGCAGTTAACAGTGAGCAGTTAACAGTTTTTATAAAGTTCGGTTGGTTGGAAAAATTGATTTCGGTTAACCGAAATTAATGTGGTGAAGTACTAATAGTTAAGGTTCGTAGTTGGGACTTTAGTCCTAAATCCGAGCGCTAAAGCGCCAACTACAAACCTTTTAAATACAAAAATGCTCCGGCACTTCAACTACCAGAGCATTTAATTATTGTTAATTCCTAACTCCTAACTCCTAACTCCTAACTCCTAACTATCTTTCCTTTCCGTTTGCGAAAATTGCATATGAATGGTTTTTGCTTGTTCGCTATCGGGTGCTACTGAAGTAATCAAATAGTTGATTAAGCTTTCGGTAAAGGGAACCCTGAGATGGAAGGTACCATCTTGCTTGACTTTAATGTTTTGTCCGTCAATGGTTACAATTGAACCTGGCTCAGTTGCACCGTGAATTATCAATTCTGCGTCTGCTTCAAACCAAAAGTCTTTGTGGGGACGACTAAATACCCGGATAATTGGCGATCGCGATACTAACAACCATTCTTTATCTACGTTTAGATAACCAATTTCGGTGATGTAGTCTCTATCGGTATTGGGTATGGCTACATAACGATGACTAACTGATTCTTCGCATTCGTACTGTTGTACTAATTTGGCGTTTTGATAGCTTAAGTCAACGTTAGTTACGTCGTAGAGTCGCAATACCAGTTGATTTGCACCGCGCTCTTGCATTGCTTCGCGATCTGCTGGTGAAATATTCCAAGAAGCATAAGCCCATTTTGGAGTGCGATTTGCTAGTAATATATTGCTTTCACCGGGTACTCCTGTAGCTCCATTATGGTGAATGCCGTAAATTCTATCCCAATCGGTGTCTCCTGGATCTGGCTGTTTTTCGGAGGTGCGAATTTCTGTATCTATTTCGGCTTGGTTGGCAATTTGATCTAAAGCTTCGTCTTCCTCTAAAGCAGCTTGTGCGGATTCTTCGTCATTGCTTCTCATTTGAGAACCAAGGGTGAAGGCTCCAACACCTGCTGCTCCTGCTGCTAGTGCTGCACCGCTATCTGATGGTGCATCTGTTTCGGCGGTAGATACGCCATATTGAGCAATCTGTTCTTCGGAAACGGTTTTTTCTGGAGCAGTAGTTTGTTGATTTGACTGAGTTACCCAAACATTTGGTAAACCATCAGTTGTTGGTTGCTCTTGCGGTGCTGTTGTTGGAGCTTCTGGCTGTTCGTTGTCGTTTGTAATGCGAACTTCTGG
Source organism: Cyanobacteria bacterium P01_C01_bin.38 (assembly GCA_039026655.1). Taxonomy (GTDB): domain Bacteria; phylum Cyanobacteriota; class Cyanobacteriia; order Cyanobacteriales; family Nostocaceae; genus Rivularia. Next base: position 2,254 of record JBCCLY010000729.1, read on the forward strand.
TAGCTCGTTAGTTTCTACGCTTTCTGATACTTGAGTATCATCTTTTCTAAAACGATTTAAGAACCATCCGCTACCTAAATTACCGCTATTGGTTGTACTGTCTTGGTTTTCGGTAGCTGGTTGTTCTACGCTTTCATTTTCATCCGCGTTATTACTGTCTTCGGGTGTATCGGAATCGCCGCGATTTAGCAAACTAGAACCAATGGCAGCGGCTCCTGCAACTATTCCGGCTCCTGCTGCTGCGATACCAATATTAGGAGATGATTCTTCTTCTTCC
>JBCCLY010000730.1:0-2522 GCA_039026655.1 Cyanobacteria bacterium P01_C01_bin.38
ATTAGGAAACGGCAAACAGCGCTGGACTACAATAGGAGTTTCTAACAATATATTAGAAGCCTCTTATCAAGCAGTAGTCGAAGGATTGGAATACGGTTTACTTCTGCACTCACAATTGAATGCAAGAATTGGGTAATGGGTAATGGGTAATAGGTAGTGGGTAGTGGGTAATGGGTTGAAAAATTTATTTTGTTCTAAATTTCTAATTACCAATCCCCAATTACCAATCCCCAATTACCAACTACCAACTACCAACTACCAACTACCAACTACCAAATTATTAAATTTTGTCCCAAGCTTGTGCTACGACTTGACTTAGCCAACGACGCTGTTGTTTATCAAGCACGGCATCTTCTGCTAAAACTTGATTTGTTAATTCTTCTAATGATTGACCTTGAGAACGGACTAATTTTATTACGCCTGCTATTGCAACAGCAACAAGTTCTTCGTCAACTGGCTGTTGCTTCATAGCAAATATTTCTTGAGGGTTATCTGGGATGGGATAATTCATGGCGTGTGTGTGAATAATTAAAGGAACAAAAAAACGTGCTAACTCTTAAACTTTCTTTACAGAATATTTATTCAACTGATAGGGCGGAGTGTACCGTGTTTTATGACTTTCTTAAATCTGTCTTAATGAGTAGATTTTGGGGAAATTGCGACCAAAAATGAAAGAAATTCTTTACTTAGAAATCCCAACAACTGATACAGCAGCGGTAAGAAACTGGTTGCAAACCGAATTTGAACCGGGAACTTGCGACAAAATATTAACGTCCGATGGCATCCGCTTGAAGTCATCCGATACTACAGTTGTCGGTACAGAGATTACGGAAAAGTTACCCTCGGAACTATCCGTATTCGTATGGAATGTACAGCGAACCACCTATTTAAAGGTGTTTCGCTGGGGCGATAAATTTCTACAAGAGACACAAATATTACAAAAGCTAACTAATCAGATACAAAATAGTTTTCCCCATCATTATCCCGAACCACCTAAAATTGATTTGTCCAAACAATCAATATTTGAAGCTTTAGCTGCTGATTATCCTCTTACCGTTAAGTATTTTCAAAAAATGCCTAACGGAGAATACGATTTAAAGCGTGCTTACTGGTGGGAACAGCGTTGGCGTGAAGGTGTAAGAAATCCCCAGGAGCCGCGACAGGTTTTGTTTTCTCATAAAGTTTTTAGAGCAGGGGGAGCAGGGGAAGCAGGGGGAGCAGGGGAAGTAATTTCCTCCTCCGCTTCCTCCGCTTCCTCCGCTTCCTCCGCTTCATCCGCTTCCTCCGCTTCCTCCGCTTCCTCCACTCCCCCCCTCCCCCACTCTTCTCCAACTTACGATTTAATCTACATCGGTGGTGCGTTGGGAGTTATTCATGCGGCGGTGATGGCTAGATTGGGCTATAAAGTGCTGTTGCTGGAGCGTTTACCCTTTGGAAAGATGAATCGGGAGTGGAATATTTCCCGTTTGGAAATTCAAAGTTTGGTAAATCTGGGTTTGCTGACTTCTGCTGAAGTAGAATCAATTATTGCTCGCGAGTATAAAGACGGATTTAATAAATTTTTTGATGCTTATATTCCCGATAAACTCAAAGCACCAATTTTACACACGCCAAAAGTTTTAAATATAGCTTTAGATTCAGAAAAGTTACTTAAGCTCTGCGGTGAAAAATTGCGTGCGGCAGGTAGTGATATCTGGGATGAAACGGAGTTTATTAAGGCCGATATTGATGCATCTCAAGTGATTTTGACTGTCAAAGATTTACCATCGCAATCCCCAAAACAAGTTAGTGGCAGATTATTAGTAGATGCAATGGGAACGGCATCACCAATTGCATGGCAACTCAACCCAAAACGCGCTTTTGATAGCGTATGTCCGACAGTCGGAGCCGTTGTAGAAAGCGGGTTTGAGCCTCAAGTTTGGGATGCAAAATACGGCGATGTTCTCAACAGTCATGGAGATATATCGCGGGGAAGACAGTTAATTTGGGAATTATTTCCTGGAGAAAACGAAGAATTGACGATTTACTTGTTTCACTATCACCAGGTAAATGCAGAGAATCCCGGTTCCTTGCTAGAAATGTACGAAGACTTTTTTACCATTTTGCCAGAGTATCGCCGTTGCGATATGGACAAATTAAAGTGGAAAAAACCTACGTTTGGATATATACCCGGACATTTCAGTGTAGGAAGTCGCGATCGCACTGTTGCTTTTAATCGTTTAATCGCGATTGGTGATGCAGCATCGCTTCAGTCTCCTTTAGTATTTACTGGCTTCGGTTCATTAGTTCGCAATTTAGAAAGATTAACGCAGCTTTTAGATACTGCCCTCAAGCATGACTTACTTTCTGCAAAGCATCTCAATCAAATTCGTGCTTTTCAGAATAATATTGCAGTTACCTGGATGTTTTCTAAAGGCATGATGGTTCCCACTGGAAAATTTATACCGCCAGAGCGCATCAACGCCATGCTGAATAACTTCTTTGGGTTATTAGCTGACGAACCTTTAGAAGTGGCAGATAAT
>JBCCLY010000731.1:0-2514 GCA_039026655.1 Cyanobacteria bacterium P01_C01_bin.38
AAAAGGAGTGATTCGCGTTGGGTTTTCGTCGTATAGAGGAAACACTGGTGTTTTTGTTTTTTGTTGAGTAACAACTGCACTATAGCGCGTAGGGCTTACAGTTGCTAAGTATAGGTTGTTTCAATGATGTAAATTTAGGGAGTAGGGAGTAGGGAGTAGGGAGTAGGGAGTAGGGAATGGGGAATGGGGAATAGGGAGACAAGGGGACAAGGAAACAGGGAGACATTCTAAAAGTATCAAGTAGGAATGGAAGGTTGAGCAGCACAGATGACAATAAAAATATTGTTAGCAACTCCTAACTCCTAACTCCTAACTCCTAACTCCTAACTCCTAACTCTTAACTCCTAACTCTTAACTCCCAATTACCAAGACGATTCTGGAGATTTATCGCTGAACAAACCTAATATGGGGCCAAGGATTGCTCCAAATACAAAGCCGCCAGCGTGCGCCCAATAGGCAATTCCACCACTTTCCATGCCAATATTAGTGGGCATTCCTAAACTAGAAACACCATAAAAGGCTTGTTGAATAAACCAGAATCCTAAAAAGAAGTAAGCGGGAACTCGGAAGGTAGGGAAAAAGATGCCTAAAGGTACGACACCGAGAACTTCTGCTTTGGGAAAACGAATGATATATGCTCCCATCACACCGGCGATCGCACCACTAGCACCTAAAGAAGGAATTGCCGAACCCTGGGAAAAATACCACTGAGTCAAGGATGCCAATACACCGCAAGCTAAGTAAAAAATGAAATATTTGATATAACCTAATTTTTCTTCAATATTGTTACCAAAAATCCACAAAAATAACATATTACCCCCCAAGTGCAACAAACCACCGTGTAAAAACTGGGCAGTAATCAAAGTCAACCATTCGGGGACAGGTTGATTTACTGCAATTCCGCTGAAACTGGAGCTTAATTCTCGCGGTACTACAGCAAATAAACGAAGAAACCCGTCTAGATACTGCGGTGGCAAACTCGATTCGTACAGAAAAGCTAAGACATTGATGGCAATCAGTCCATAAGTAACATAAGGTGTAATGGAAATCGGATTATTGTCTCTAATTGGAACCACGGCTGTTTTCCCAGATTTTAAAGCTGTTTGTGATTACATTACCGAATTTCTCGATTCACCGCTTCTAACTTGCGATTGACATATTTATAGCGATTTATAGATATTTTTCGTAATTAGGTCAGATGTTTTACTGCTTTTCTTTAATTTCATGAGTATTGTTATCAAGTTGATGTTTGGTTGATGTTTAAAATATTAATTTCCACATTACAGAAGCGTCACTTTTTATCGGGAACAGGGAAGAGGCAATAGGCAACAGAACAATATTTCCTATTGCATAGATTTTAAACTTTGTCCTTAAAGATTTAAAAAAGATTTAAAGAAGTTTTCTAAAAAGTTTAAATCTTCCTCATGCTACTCACTGTTCCCCCTTCCCTTTTCCCCGTTCCCCATCTTAAATATGAAAACAACTCAAATTGATATCCGTCGAAGTGAACGTATAAATGCAATTATTCAACAACGGCAAAGATTTGCTAGTAGAATCGAACGCGATAAAGCAAATCTAGAAGCTTGTAAGTTAGCACTGGTTAATTTAAAACGGTACAAATCTGAGTTTCAAGAAAATAGTGTTGATGCTACATCTACTAAACGTTTGAGAGAAATTGATTTTGGAGTAATCAATCAAATTGATAATCTATTGAATTTACTGGAAAAACTGCACTCCCGGTGTAGTCGCAGTACGATAAATATTGCAGTGGTTGGTTATGCGAGACAAGGCAAAAGTCGCTTATTACAAAGTTTAACTGGACTAAACAACCAAGTAATTCCTGATGGTGGTGAGGGATACTGTACGGGTACATTAAGCAAAATTTTTCATCAACCAAGATTAGAAAAAGCAGTAGCTAAGGTACATTTTTATTCAACTTCGGAATTTCAAAATCAAGTACTCGATCCTTATTACAAAACTTTGGGTTTGGGTGAAAAACCTATAACTGTTGAAGAATTTGCTCGCACTCCTCCACCTGCTCTACCTTTAGAAAAAAAAGATAGCGAATTTGACAAAGCTAGATACGGACATCTGCGTAAGGATTATTATTCCAACATCGCAAAATATCGTCACTTACTTGATTCTCCCACCGTAGAAATCGATCGATCTGAAATTCCGCAATATGTCACTCAAGATGCAGCAAATGAAAACGGCGACAAAATCGTTAATTATTTAGCAGTCAAAGAAGTTGAAATTTTCTGTTCTTTTCCTTACGAAGATATTGGTCAAATTTCTTTATTAGATTTACCGGGATTAGGAGATACAAATTTAATAGAAGCAGAAAGATTAATAAAAATTCTCTCTACAGAAGCAGATTTTATTTTATTTGTTCGCAGACCAGAAGCTAATGCTGTTTGGGGAGAAGCACATTTAAAACTGTATCAAATTGCTCGTAATGCTTTACCAAATTTTCCTCTTACTAAATGTTCTTTTATGGTTCTCAATCGCACTAAA
>JBCCLY010000732.1:0-2490 GCA_039026655.1 Cyanobacteria bacterium P01_C01_bin.38
GATGCTACGGAGTAATAGTAAGCGAGATACCCTGTCATGGAGACGAGGAGAAACCACATCCAGCGCCGGTGAATTGATGGGCTTTAATAATTTGACAGCAGAAGCATTGAAAGAAAAAGCAATGAAATTGGTTAAATAAAACTCGTTCGTTCGTAGTTGCGCTTTAGCGCCAAATATGTAGAGCAAAAACAGCGCAACTACGAACAAAGATTAAAATCTCAATTAATTTAATCAAAATTTATATGTTTAGCTTTCAACATTGTTGGCGCTAAAGCGCAACTACAAACAAAGATTCAAATATCAGGTTTAGCTTTCAACATTGTTGGCGCTAAAGCGCAACTACGAACAATAATTTATTCAATATAATATGAGTAATTTATACGTAGGTGATTACACAAAACTATTAATTGAAATCAAGCAACGCATTCGTACAGCATAGTATGAAGCATTGAAAGTAGTTAATAAAGAATTAATTGCTTTGTACTGGAATATTGGAAAATTAATTATAAATCGTCAACAGGGTGAAACTTGGGGAAAATCTGTTGTAAAAAAGCTTTCTCAGGATTTACAAACAGAATTTCCTGGTATACAAGGCTTTTCTACAGCAAATCTCTGGAGAATGAAGCTTTTTTATGAAACTTATGCTGATAATGAAAAACTGACACCATTGGTGCGAGAAATTGGTTGGACTCATAATTTAGTCATTATAGAAAAGTGCAAGGATAGCTTAGAAAGAGAATTTTATATTCGTTCGACTAAAAAATTTGGTTGAGCGATAAATCGCCAACTACAAACTATTTGATGAAAGGTTCGTAGTAAGGAATGCGCGTCCCCCAGAGCGATAAATCGCCAACTACGAACTATTTGATGAAAGGTTCGTAGTAAGGAAAGGAATGCGCGTCCCCCGATTTTAGATTTTAAATTTAAGATTGTTCGCTATTTCCCACTTTCTTCCACAAACTGTAACTAATCATTCATTTTCTAAACATCATTTGTAATACACAAACTTTTTTTTATTTTGTATCTAATAATATTAAATTAATGTTTATTGCAATTAATCCTCATTAACTTTTAATTTTTTGATTAAATAATGAGGGAATAAAAGTTGGTAGTAGCGCGGTGATTCGCATTTAGATTCGGAGACGTAGACGGCGCTACTACGAACAAAAATCGGGGCTATAGCATTTATTGAGAATATTTATTGTTTGTTGATGTAATCTTGCTTTGAGGAATTTGGTATGTCTATATACGGTGAGGCTGTTTGGGTAAGCGGTAGCCCTTCTTTGAGAGGTTTGAGTACACCTTTAATAAATAAATTAGTAAAACATACGAAAATATCGGCGTGGGAATATATTCAATCAGTAGATGAACCAGCCTGTATGGATACAGCAGTTGAATTATTGCATAGTTATCTAAAAACTAAAGATACTCCTGTTAACTTGATTGGGCATGGTATAGGTGGAACAATTGCATTAATGCTTGCTCGTCAATATCCTCAATTCGTTAAGTCTTTAACATTACTTTCAGTAGCAGCACAACCTGCGAAAACTTGGCACGTTAACTATTATCAACAACGACAAATATACACTCTCAGTAAAGCAGAAGCTTTATTTAACACTCTTAACAACATATTTAGAAATAAATATCCTTGTTGTTTGCACCACTTAATCGATAATTTTTATCGAGATTTAGAAAATTTACCCCTGATGCATTCACTGCTTAAAATCGAAAGCTTGCCATCGGGAGGAGTTTTGATGCCATTAATGGTTTGTGGCGGACAAATTGACATGATTTTAGGTTATCCCGACTTTAATGAATGGAAAAAATACTTACAGCCAGAAGATATTATTTGGAAATGTCCCCAAGGAGGCCACTTTTTCCATTATTTTTATCCCGAAATAGTCAAAGAGCAGATTTTACACTTTTGGCGATCGCACAAGTTAAAAGTAGTTGAAAAACAGGTAATTAATAATTGGTAGTTGGTAGTTGGTAGTTGGTAGTTGGTAGTTGGGCATTGGGCATTGGGCATTGAGCATGGGGCATTGGGAGATAATTTTGAACTCCTAACTCCTAACTCCTAACTCCTAACTCCTAACTCCTAACTCCTAATCTTTTACGGTAAAACGGTTTCGTCATATCTGTTACAACATTGCAACAAATCTAAATGTAATTTGGAATAATGTTTTTAGTTGTCTATTTTTAATTAGACTCTGGGAATCTCTGGGAATAAAAATCCGCGCAGAATCGAGGCACAAAAAAGTTAATTGCTTAACCCAGAGGAGCTTTAGTTATGGCAAAGATGGCTATTTTTTATGGCAGTACTTCCGGTATCACCGAAGAAATCGCCACAAAGATACACGAGCATTTTGGTGAAGAGCTATGCGATCTTTTGAGCATGGAAGAAGATTTTACCAGCTTTGATGAAATGCTTGAGTACGATCATTTGCTCTTTGGTTGTTCTACCTGGGGTTCTGGGGAAGTTCAAAATGA
>JBCCLY010000733.1:0-2485 GCA_039026655.1 Cyanobacteria bacterium P01_C01_bin.38
AAAGTTACTACTACCAAAGCTGCACCGTAACCAAAATCTAAATAGCGCATGATGGTGGAGTAAATGTATAGCGATACAACTTCTGTTGCTCCTCCGGGGCCACCACCTGTCATTACTGAAATTAAATCGAAGATGCCGAATGCTTGGGCAAAGCGAAATAAAACGGCTATCAAGATTTGTGGTATCAAAAGTGGCAGGGTTATTTGAGTGAAACTTTGCCAGGGAGTAGCTCCATCAATGGAGTGTGCTTCATACAAATCGGCGGATATAGACTGTAAACCAGCTAATAGCAAAATACTGATAAAAGGCGTGGTTTTCCATACATCAGCAACCACAATTGCAATCATGGCTAAAGTCGGATCTCCCAACCAGTTAATACCATTTTGAATAAAACCCAACCGCAACAAAATATCGTTTGCTACGCCGTATTGATCGTTAAAAATCCAAGCCCAAGCCAAACCAATTAAAGCAGTAGGTAAAGCCCAAGGTAAAATTGCAGTAGTTCGTACCAAGCCACGTCCGAAGAATTGCTGATTTAATACCAAAGCGATTATTAAACCTAATATCAATTCCGAAATTACAGAAGCGCTAGTAAATATAGTCGTTACCAGTAAACTCTGCCAAAATCGCCCATCTCCCATCATCCTTCCGTAATTATCTAAACCCGAAAAAACAGGTTGTAATTGCGTTCCTAAATTTTCGGTAAACAAACTTAACCAAAAAGCACGAGCAATAGGATAGCCAAACACCAACAACAGCAACAGCATCGCTGGTATTAATAAAATTAAAGCCGTTTTTTGTTCTCTACTCCGAATTGTTTCCATATTTAGTTGTTAGTTGTTAGTGGTCAAGAGTTAGGAGTTAGGAGTTAGGAGTTAGGAGTTAGGAATTCTTCTCCAATTACCCATTACCAATTACCAACTACCCAATCCCCAATGCCCAATGCCCAATGCCTATCTCCCCAATAACAGACGAGTTTCGGATGCTGCTTTCTTCATCGCTTCGGAAGGTGTAAGTCGATTTGTCAATGCTGCTGAAAGATAGCGTTGTAAAATATCTGATGCTTGAGCGTATTGAGCAATGGGTGGGCGCAATACTGCTTTGTCTACAACTTTTAATAATTGGGGATAGTGGGGATATTTGGCAACTATTTGCGGATCGAGAAATAGCGATCGCCGACTTGGTACAAATCCAGCTTCTAAGATAAATTTTCGCTGTGCTTCTTCAGAAGTAAAATACTTAATTGCTTTCCAAGCTTCTTCGGGATGTTTGGTAGATTTAGATATTCCTAAAGCCCAACCTCCTAAACAAGCTCCGCTGCTTCCATTATTGTTATGTACCATCGGTTTGATAGCAATTTTACCGTCAATGGGTGAAGATTCTTTGTTTGCAAGCGGCCAAACGTAAGGCCAATTTCTTAAAAAAACTGAATTACCATTTTGAAAAATCTGCCTGGTTTCTTCTTCTTGATATGTAGTTACTCCAGGAGGAGAAATTCTGCTTGGAATCGTACTTTTCAAAAATTCAATTGCTTCTACTGTTTCTGGTTTATCTAATCCTACTTCTAAAGTTTCAGGGTTAACCCAATAACCGCCAAAACCTTGCAGCACTTCTACAAACATTGCTGCCAATCCTTCGTATTGCTTACCTTGCCAAACATAACCCCAATCTACTTTTCCTTTTTCTTTTAAACTTTGAGATATTGTGACTAAATCATCGAAACTTTCAGGAGGATTAAATCCGGCTTCTTTAAGTAAATCTTCCCGGTAATAAAGCATTCCCACATCACTCCGCATGGGAATTGCATATAGTTTACCTTTGTAACGCCGCCCTTCTACATCCTTTTGGGAAAATGCTGCTAATTCTGCTTCGGTAATTTTATCTGTCAAATCTAACAACCAATTAGCAGCAGCAAATTTAGGTGTCCAAATGACATCCATATTGATTAAGTCATAAGGAGAATCGCCTAATATAAAAGCAGAAGTATACAAATCTTCTAATAGATTAGTCGCATTCGGTCCTTCAATAATATTGATCTCAATACCAGGATTTTTAGCTTGAAAGTCTTTAATAATTCCTTGTTTCCAAGGTTCAGCGTCGGGTGCTGTCATTAATAAATTTAACCTTACCGGCTCTTGGGTTTTGGCAGGCTGCACTGATAAAGCCATACCAAACACAACAATAAGAAATATTGCAACAGCTTTAAATTTAAGCTTTTGCAATACTTTTATGAATTTGTTTACCACTTCTACATCCAATATTTATTGTTAATAAAACTACAGTACGATAGCCACTAAGTATTTTGTCGTCATTTTTTTGTGACACTTAGTTTAGCTTAATATTTCTTTGTATTTATAAATATTTTTAAACTTTATGAGCAATTTTAAGTATCGATATTATATCTCTTTTAGTCAAAGTAGCTGAGGTAAGAAAAAAAATAAGATAAAAGTTAAAGTCTTGCATTTTTGAGCTTCCGAATTAATCT
>JBCCLY010000734.1:0-2482 GCA_039026655.1 Cyanobacteria bacterium P01_C01_bin.38
ACTGTAATCACCAAAAATCAGCAATAGAATAACCCATTTCCATCAACATCAACCGCAACAACGGCATACTCAAACCAATTACATTACTGTGACAACCTTCGATTTTCTCTACAAAAACCGCACCTTTACCTTCTAACGCAAAAGCACCGGCACATTTAAGCGGTTCCTCAGTAGCAATATAAGCATCAATTTCAGCATCACTCGCCGCAGCAAAATAAACTTTCGTTACCTGATGCTTGACTAAATTACGGTTTTGCACATTATCAATCAAAACGTGCCCGGTAAAAAGTTCGCCATAATTACCACGCATCATCAGCCATCGCTGACGCGCTTCTTCTGGAGTCGCAGGTTTACCATAAATTTCGCCATTAATAGCCAAAACCGAGTCGCAACCCATAACCACAGCAGTTTGAAAATTTGGCGCTACAGTTTCAGCCTTTCGCAAAGCCAAAGTTTCCACTAATTCCGCTGGATTATCAATTTGAATCTGCGACTCATCAAAATTGCTTGCATAAACAAAAGGTTGAATTCCAGCATTTTGCAGCAAACGACGACGCGCAGTTGAAGCAGAAGCAAGAACAAAAGTTAGAGTACCCATATTTTAAAAGGGAGAGGGGGAGATGGGGGAGAGGGGGAAGAGGGGGAAGAGGGGGAAGAAGGGAAGACAAGGGGACAAGGGGAAGAGTTAGGAGTTAGGAGTTAGGAGTGAGGAGTTAGGAGTTATAAATGCCCAATCCCCAATTGATAACTGTTCACTGTTCACTGTTCACTGTTCACTGTTCACTGATTAATCGACGCGGAAGGAACCTACGGAATCTTGAATCAATCGTTTCATGCGATTCCAACGTCTTTGAGGTACGGAAGCGTTAAAGGTGTATAGCTTACCGCGACTGACGGCGACGCTAGCAAGATTGTGACGCTTTCGGTTATTCGGAAATTTGACTAAATATTCTAATAAATAATAGGTTTTACCATCTTCGCCTTCTGTTTGTTCGGCGTTAACTAATTCTGCTGTACGATTAGAACCTTCGGGAGCAAGAGCATTTTTTCCCAACTTATATCCTACTTCTGTAGGGGTACCCAATTCTGCTAAAGTTTTACCTGACGGAACCGGACTAATAACCACGGAAACGTTTTCAGTTGTTTCGATGATATCGTGAAAAACAACATCGGGGCCGTTATTTATGTCTACTTCCACCCAACCAGTAGGATATAAAAATTGATAGCCATCGGTTGAGTCTGTATAACTGTTGAGTGCGGCGGCTGTTGCTGTACCAATATTAGTAAGGCACAAGCTAAATACTAAAAATAAAGTAACTGAAATTCGTTTCCACATTGGTTCTGGTTCCTGAATAGCTGGAAATAATGCTCCCCGTAAGGATATTTTCTCGTTTTATTGTCCCACGTATGCTGACAACTTACGAAGTTCGCTGGTTTAACTCGGGTAATATTCCCGAAAATATTGAATCTTGGTTTAAGCATTGCTTATTGTCACCCACAAAATTACCAGAAAAAAGAGAAGATGTATATCTTTACACTCCTGGATGCGATTATTTAGGGGTTAAATTGCGTGAAGGGGGATTAGAAATCAAATGGCGTTATTCAGAAACTGCGATGCAATTTGGTTCTTTAATAGCAGGTAATGTTGAAAAATGGAAAAAATGGCGTTGTAGTGATTCTAGTGGAGAAAGTTTTTCTCTTCAAAAAATTAATAATAATCCCACATGGGTAAAAGTAGGAAAAGTTCGTTATTCGCAGTTTTACCAAATTGTTGAGAAAAAACCACAAGCTGTTTCTGATGGTGTAGGTGTTAATAGCGGTTGTAGTTTAGAGCTTACCAATGTAGAAATTAATGAAAATAAATGGTGGAGTATTTCATTAGAAGCTTTTGGAGAAGATTGTGATTTACAAAATAATCTTCAAGCAACTGCCGATTTTGTATTTAATAGTTATGATAGTTTTCCTTTACAAGCTGAGAATTCTTATGGTTATCCAAGGTTGTTGGAATTAGCTTTTTGATAAGTAAATCCACCAATCACAAAAAATCTCCTCAAAACTGGTTGTATAAAAATAATGATGTGGGTTCGTAGTAGGGAATGCACGTGCTTTAGAGCGATAAATCGCTTACTCCTAACTCCTAACTCTTAACTCCTAACTCCTAACTCCTAACTCCTAACTCCTAACTCCTAACTCCTAACTCCTAACTTTCAAAAACTTTTCTACCTTCGTTTTGACTTCTGGTAAATTCATATAAACGTCTGCTGCTTCGAGTAGATTGCTGATATTTTCTTCGGTTGCGTCGCCTAAATCATCGCTCAAAAGTTTACCAGTTAAGTGTTTGTCAAGGTTGAATTGTAAACGTACAAGCTGTTCGTGAAGTATTTGCTTACTGATATATTCGTAAATATCGGAAGAACCATCAAATAATACACTAATTATTGGTTGTGCCCATTCAAATAACCCCCAAGTACGCGCTTTTTCA
>JBCCLY010000735.1:0-2472 GCA_039026655.1 Cyanobacteria bacterium P01_C01_bin.38
AGTTAGGAGTTAGGAGTTAGGAGTTAGGAGTTAGGAGTTAGGAGTTAGGAATTAATTACCAACTACCAACTACCAATCCCCCATGCCCCATGCCCAATCCCCAATCCCCAACTTTCGTTAAAAATAAATAACTTTCCCACCAACTAATACATTGCTCGCTTATCATGGATTCACATTAATCATTCCTTGACAAATAATCTTTCCGTTAGTCAACTGTAGGTGTTGAATTTCTACGTCGGAACCCAAGTCAAGATACTCGCCATCGCTACTTTCAAGCAAAGTTTCTGTATTGCTTGTAACAAAAATGGGTGCGATGCGTAATTCATGGGTACTGAGTAAATTTAATCCGATACAAATATCTAAATCTTGAGAATTATTGTCTTCATGGATGGTAGCGCTGATTACAAGACTATTGTCTTTAATTTGCACCCTTTGCCAACTAGTTGACTTGGAATTATGCCCTAATTCTGGTAAAAGTTTAATCAGAATATCATTTAAAGCAGTTGATAATAATGTACTAGACAAAGAAGCTGATAAATCATCTTCTTGTTGACTTATCTCGCCAATTACTGGTACTTTTTCTAACAATCGTAGCTGTTGTCCTTTGATAACAGAGCCGATGTTAATGCGAATATTTTTTGCAACTAAATCAACTTTTGATAAATGAAGACCTTGATAAACCGCACTTTTAGCAACAATTGATACACTGGGTATGCATCCAGAAATAAGCTGGCGATCGCCTGCTTGAATATCAAGTTGAAGCTGCTCTATATGACTTACCTGTGTTCTTAACCATAGTTTAATTGCTTTGGTGAGGACATTTGTAATTAATCTAAACTTATTTTTTTTAAGCATTTGAGAAGCTATAAATGTAGTGGGGGTAACTGTAAAAAGAAGAGCAAAGAAACAAATACTAACTGTATCAAAACAGCTTTTCATTTACAAAACATCAATACTATATTCTTATTTAGATATGAACTGATGGGATATCAGTAAAAATACATGGGGGTTCGGTTACAAAAAATTATTTCGCAATGGGGAATTGCCTCACGTCGTCAAGCAGAAGAAATGATTAAGCTTGAACGTGTGAGAGTAAATGGTGTATTGGCGCACTTAGGACAGAAAGTAAATCCTGATACGGACACTATTACTGTTGATGGGAAAAACATTTCTGAAAAAAAGCGTCCGATTTCTATTTATTTGTTAATTAATAAACCACCGGGGGTAGTTTCGACGTGTTACGATCCTCAAGCAAGACCGACAGTATTAGATTTGTTACCAGAAGACTTACGTTTTGGTAAGGGAATTCACCCAGTTGGTCGTTTAGATGCAGACTCTACGGGAGCATTGATATTAACAAATGATGGGGATCTAACATTCAAGCTGACACATCCCCGGCATAACATTTCCAAGACTTATCGCGTTTTAGTTAAAGGGCATCCATCAGAAGAAACGTTACAGATGTGGCGGAGTGGTGTTTTTTTAGACAAAAGAAAAACGCGAGCTGCAAAGGTGCAGTTAATAGAAAAAGTAGCTGGAAAAAGCTGTCTAGAAATAGTTCTCAGGGAGGGAAGAAACCGCCAAATTCGCCGTGTAGCCGAACAATTAGGTTATCCGGTAATCGAGTTGCATCGTATCGCTATCGGTTCAATAAAATTACAATTACCCAAAAAAAAATATTTATCGCCAGGTAGTTTTCGCTACCTAACAGAGGATGAAATTCTCTATTTGCACAAACAGTTACAGGAAATTTCTATTAATGATTCAGTTGGCTTCAGGAGCGCAAAAGATGAAGTGGTTTAGAAGGAAGGATTCAGAAAAACAAACTCCTACAACTTCCATAGAAGAGCAAAGAGCCGAAAAGTTGACACATTTGGGCGCGCAGCTAAAAGCTACACGCGAACAATATGACTTTACGGTGGAAGACGTGGTTGCCTACACTAAAATCCCTCGAAAACAGGTAGTGGGTATAGAAGAAGGGAAATTTGATGATTTACCAGAGCCAGTTTACATTCAGGGTTTAATCAGAAGGTATGCCCATGCATTAGGCTACAACGGAGCCGAATTTGCTTCTACATTTCCTATCGGTACCAGTAGAGTTGTTCTCAAACCAGTTTGGAAAAATCCTTCATTCTTTAAACTGCGTCCAGTTTATTTTTATTTACTATATGTATTGTTGACTGCGGTTTCCGTGAGTGGTTTATCAGCTTGGTTGACTGGTGCGACAATCATTGGCAGCGAGACTAAACCTGCTGTGAAGTCAAATAATATAGCCTCTCAAAACGAACCTACTCCGTCATCACCTGAATCAGTTACTCAAACCAACAGCTTTTCTAAAAAGCAACAAGAAGTTCAAGTTGGACTTACCTTAGAACAATCATCTTGGATTCAAGTAATAGCCGACGGTAAAACAACTTTTGAGGGAACCTTAGAAGAAGGAAGCAAACGTACCTGGAAAGCACAAAAAGAACT
>JBCCLY010000736.1:0-2466 GCA_039026655.1 Cyanobacteria bacterium P01_C01_bin.38
CTTATCTCAGTTACGATTTTCAACGCCAACCTACTTAGAGATTTGCTCCCCTTAGTACAATAGCCAAACTATTAGAATTTAGCTGCAATTTTAGGTGGAGTAAAACTTAAAATTAGTGCCGCCGTTGTTCGCAAACTAAAGTGTCTCTTTAAAGAATGAAGAAAACGAGTGCGTGCTTCCGTGGAATTTTCACCCCGCATTAAACCGATTCCCAAATTTGTATTCACTTGTCCCCATCTTTTATGAAAATGAGGGTAAAGTTCTTTTAATTGTTCATCTTTCATGAACTGCTCGTAGCAGAAAAGATCGGCTTTAGCTTTGCGGATTTTACCTTGGAAATTACGTCTTCCACTTTGCATGGTTTCTGTTTGTTCGTGTTCGCGATATCTGGTCAATTTACCAGGGAAATAATAAGCTCCCAAACCGGAACGACAACACAAATAATTTAAATAAATATCCCATGAACCACCTACTTCTGGCGGAATACTATCCCAATCAACAATCTCTCTACGAATTACAGCCGCAGTCGCACTAGAAACGGCTCTATCTATCAAACCTAATTTATGAAAAGGTTGGTAGATTCCTTCTTTTAAATTTACCCGCTTATAAAAACGCGAGCATCTTTTTGTTGCAGCAGCATCAATTGTACCGTCTGCTTTGATAACATGATGGTCGCAGAAAGCTAACGCTAAATTAGAATTGGCTTCTAATGTGGGTACTAGCTTAGCTAAAAAGTCTTTTTCCCATATATCATCGTCTAGCAAACAAGCAACATATTTACCTTGCGCCTTTTTAAAAGCATTCATCGTATTCGCGAACATTCCTAAGTTGCTTTGGTTGCGAAAGAAGCGAATTCTGGAATCTTTAAAAGACTCAATTAATGGCTGAGGATTTTCAGGACTACAATTATCGGAAACAATAATCTCAATATTTTGATACGTTTGTTGAACTGCACTTGTTAGTGCTACTTTCAAATATTCCGGACGATTATAAGTAGGAGTTATAATACTGACTAAAGGTTGATTTTTTTGATTATTGTTTGTCATATATTTAAATTTAGAGAGCTTTTCTAGTTCCGCCGGATTTTACCATTTTTTGAAGAACACTAATTGTTCTATTCCACAACATTATACGACTTGCAGACCTTACTACTTTAGGAGATTTACTATATTTTAATGCCGTTTTAATTTGTAGCATACCTCCAGATATATTGCCTTTTCTGATTAAATCATCCGCTGATTCTAAAGCGAGAAAAGCACAATTTTGTTTTGCAGTTCGACACAGTTTAGTATTGTTTTGTTCGGGTAAATAAGATTTGAAGATAGTTTCTACAGTATTGTAATTTTCCTGTATAAAAGTTTCGCTTTTGGCATTAACATTGTTTGCTGATTCTAAATGTACCCGCCACAGAGCTAAAGGTTCTGCTTCAAACCACATTGGATAATGAGCAAAAATTCTCACCCACATCTCCCAATCTGCACTAATACCGCAACGTCTATCGAATCCTCCCAGGTTTTCATAAACTTCGCGGCGCACTACTGCAAGAGAAGGTACGGAAATACAGCAAAGTTCGGCAATTCTGTGCAGCCAAGTTTCAGGCAGAATACCGCTAGACGGCATCTCAAAATCAGATAAACCTTGCCATTGATTGTGTTTATCAATCAATATACTGCGACAAAAAGCAGCACCAACCTCTGGATGTTCCTCGAAAGGGCGTGCCATTTTTTCATAAAACCCTTCTCTAACACAATCATCACTACACAGCAGATGAATCAACTTTCCTTTCGATAATTCAAAACAGGTTTGAAAATTATTCATAATACCTACGTTGCTGGACTGACGGTAAAATTCTACACGTCCCGCCGCGCCTAATTCTTCTATAACTGCTGCTGGTGAGTCTTCTGTGGAGTTATTGTCAACAACGACAATTTGCATCTTATCTATACCGGGATCTTGTGCCAAAACAGTCGCTAATGTGTACCGTAGATATTCCGCACAATTATACGTCGGAATCATTACTGACCACAGCGGACGATTTAACTCTTTGGGTACTGGTAAAATGCTTGGGCGATAAGGGTTTAAGTCATTCATAGCTTATTTGACAAGGATTTTATTTTGTGTGAAGCGAGTACGATAATTTACTGATTAATTTGATGTTTCGCTTGGTAGAGACATAATTAATTGACCACTAAAAATGTTATGTACCGCAATATAGATTCAGAAGCATGAACAAATATGTTCTTTAATGAAATTAAATAAAACTATACATAGGTCGTTATCTTCGATACTTTTTATCTAAGTACAAAAAATGATTTGTAGATAATTGCTGTGTGTATCTTTTCAATAGGTTATATCAAAATATATGTATGTTAGGCGAGAGCTTTTACATGATTTTTTGGAATTAAAATCTTATAGATAATCTTCTTTATGAAAGCTTTAAATAAGGGTTCGGAAACTACTAATATC
>JBCCLY010000737.1:0-2445 GCA_039026655.1 Cyanobacteria bacterium P01_C01_bin.38
AACAAGAAAATCATAACTTGGGACAAGCCGCAGCGCTGACTAATCTTTCTCTGGTTTATCAAAAACTTGCTGCTTGGAAAGAAGCGGATGCAGCTGTTAGCAATAGTTTAAATTTACTTGGCTGGAATAATCAAAATCAACTGTTGAATGTTGGCGAAAATAAATCGGAATTATGGAATATAATTGGCCAAACTCTTGATATTCGGGCTGGTTTACTGCTCAAACAAGGAAACCCCGATGCTTCTTTAGAAATATCCCAGCAAGCTGAGCAAATCTGGAAGCAATTAAATGATAATACTGGTGTAACGCGCAGTCGTATCAATCAAGCACAGGCTTTACGAGTTTCCGGTTTTTACCGTCGCAGTAAAAAAGTACTCGAAGAAATATTTCAACAATTAAAACTGTCACCGGATTCTCTGGTTAAGGTAACAGCTTTGCGTAGTTTGGGAAATACCTATCAACAATTAGGTAATTTAGAAGATTCTCAAAGAGTTTTAAAACGAAGTTTAAATATTGCTCGGCGTTTACAACTATCTCAAGAAATTGCTTTAACAGAATTGAGTCTCGGTAATAATGCTAGGTCATTAAGTAAAAATAATCCAGAAAATCGCGAAGCAATTAATCATTATCAAAATGCTGCCGAATTCGCATCTAACCCATTAACAAAAGTTCAAGCTCAAATAAATCAATTAAGTTTGCTTGTAGAGAAAGACGAAATAGCAGCAGCAACAACATTAATACCCACAATCCAATCTCAATTAACAAATCTACCAGCCAATCAAACTGGAATTTACGCACGGATAAATTTTGCTCGCACTTTACTTCAAAATAATACGAATCAAAATCAAACTAAAAACAATAAAACTAACATTAAACTAAGCAATCAAAAAAGTATTGCCCAAATTTTAGCAACAAGCGTTCAACAAGCCAAAACTATAGGTGACGAGCGTGCCGAATCTTATGCTTTAGGTAGTTTGGCAGAACTTTACGAACAAAGCAATCAATTCTCAGAAGCACAGAATTTAGCTAAACAAGCATTATTTCTCGCTCAAAAAAACAATGCTTCAGATATAGCTTATCTTTGGGAATGGCAGTTAGGAAGATTGTTCAAAGCACAAAATAATATTCCCACAGCAATATCAGCTTATGATAGCGCAGTCGCAACCCTGCAATCCCTTCGCACCGATTTGACAGCAGTTAACCGAGAAATACAGTTTAATTTTCGCGATACTGTAGAACCCATTTATCGTCAGTCAGTAGAATTACTTTTGCTAGAAAAAGGCGATCGAAAGCCCAATTTAGATAAAGTACGCAGACGAATAGAAGCTTTGCAATTAGCAGAATTAGACAATTATTTTCGAGAAGCTTGTTTAAACAATCAATTTGTCGTACTTGATGAAGTAGTAGATCGAGATAATACCGATACCGCCATATTTTATCCCATAATTTTGGATAACAAATTAGAAATAATCCTTAAGCTTCCCAAACAACAATTAATACATAAAACCACAGAAGTTAGCACTCAACAACTAGATCGGTTGATGGTACAAATGCGGGAAAGTATAGTAGAACCCGATGGCAGCAACCAATTTGCACAAGCTTCCGCAGAACTTTATCAAATGTTAATTCAACCAGTTGAAAACGAACTCAATAATAGCAAAGTTAAAACCTTAGTATTTATTCCCGATGGCTCATTGCGAAATATCCCAATGTCTGCACTCTATGACGGCGAAAAATATTTAGTGGAAAAATACGCGATCGCGATTAGTCCGGGGCTACAGTTATTTACACCCAAATCTCTAACAAGACAGCGGCTAAATGCCCTTGTAGGAGGGCTATCGGAAATACCCGAAGGTGAAAATTTTGCGCCACTTCCCAACGTCAATCAAGAACTTACATCAATTGAGGAATCAGGTATATCAACAGTAAAATTATATAACGACGGATTTAGGAGTAATATCTTAGAAGAAAAAATCAACGCTCAACCTTTCCAAGTCGTTCACCTAGCAACTCACGGACAATTTAGCTCAAACCCAAACGAAACATTTATATTAGCATTTGATAAACGTATTAAAGTCAACGAACTAGATTCTTTACTCAAAAGTAGAAGAAAGCAAAGAACAGAGCCAATTGAACTACTTGTATTAAGTGCTTGTGAAACAGCAGCAGGAGATAATCGTGCTGCATTAGGTTTAGCAGGAGTTGCTCTAAGTGCAGGTGCGCGGAGTACATTAGCATCCCTATGGCAGATTGGCGACGAATCAACAGCTTATTTTACCGATGAATTTTACAACCAGTTAATAACAGGTAAAACCACCGCAGAAGCCTTACAACAAGCTCAAATAAAAATGCTGCAAACAAACGGATACGAACGTCCGATGCAGTGGGCACCTTATGTTTTAGTTGGTAATTGGTTGTAGAAAATAAGGGAGTAGGGAGTGGGGA
>JBCCLY010000738.1:0-2441 GCA_039026655.1 Cyanobacteria bacterium P01_C01_bin.38
AATATTGAGCTTAACCAATCAAACTCAAAAACTCTTCCGAGTAAAGTTCCTAGCACCAAAGGTATGCAGAAGGCAAAACTGCCAAAACCTAAAGCACGATTTCGCTGACGACTCAATTGTTGTAAATCAACTTCTAAGCCTGCTACAAACAATGCATAAGCTAAGCCAATAGTTGATAGTAATTCCCAAACCGAATTATCTATCTTAAATAAATGGAAGTCAGACTGGCCAATTAATATTCCCGACAAAATTAAACCAATTAATCCTGGTAGTCGCAGTCGTTCAAATATAATGGGTACGACTAAAATAACTACCAATAGAATAGCTAAGGGAATAATTGGTTCGTTTTCAATAAGTTGACTGTATGGTAAGACTGCAATTCGCTCTAAAAGTACCATATTTTATTAATTGCGGACAAAGCTAAAACGTGCTACTTGCTGCTGGAATCGCAGTTATGGTGTACAGAACTTTACAGCGGATTTCATCTTAATGAGGTACAGAACATATCGTGATAAGGGAGTAGCGAAAAGTGCGGTCTTGGGGGTTTCCCCCAAGAGCAACTTTTCAAGAGAGGGAGTAGGGAGTAGGGAGTAGAAGAATGTACCTCATTTAACTGCAAAGTGCTGTAATACCTTTTTTAAATACAAAGTTTTAAACAAATCTATAAATCAAACAAAACTTGTTACTGTCAAAAAAATTAAAAAATTATACCTAGAATACCTTAAAAACTGTCTATAAATGAACTACCTACGGATGTATTTGATTTAAAATAAATCGCAAACGGTCGTAATCATCTTTAAGCAACACGCTTAAGTAACGTCCGGCTTCAACCAACCATTGTCGATCTGCTTTGCGTAACTTGTATACATCTCTAATTGCAGCTGCACTCAAAGCTTCAACTGGGGCACCACTAACAGAAAGTAATGTTTGTAAAAAATCAAATTTTTCAGTGAATTTTAGCACCTCTTCTGACTCGCATCGATGAACCGCTTGATGAATCTGGGGCGGTCGAGGTGGTAGATACTGATATATTTGATTACTTTGTCTCTGCTCAAATCCGACAATCGCGGCACGGAATTCGGTTTTGAGCATGGCAAATATTTGAGGCTGTTCCTCTCGCAAATCTTGTAGGGATAAACCTAAAGCTACAGGTCTATGTACGGAATCTATAGGCATTGTAGTTGCATGAAATACAACAGCAAATACATTATTCGCTGATTCTTCGTCTACCGAACATACCCAACTACCGAAAGGAGGCATTGCTGGGAAACTCAAATCTTCAGGATCTAAACATTGAGCTAAAAAATCACAGCTAGAAGTTTCAATCACTTCGGCAAAGTGATTGGGATGACGATTATTATTACTAAACTGCGGTAAAGGAAGGCGCATAAATAAATTTAAGTTATACGTTATGAGTTATGAGTTACCGGAAAGTTGAGCCAGTCCGTTGCGGTGAGTTAGTGTGGTCTTGGGGAGCCATTGCGGTCTTGGGGTCTCCCCAAGTGGAGCAAATGGCGTGGTTTTCCCCATGTAAGCCGTTAGCGGAGCGTGTCCGCTAGGACATAGGCTTTCTCGTAGAGTACAACTAACGAACCCGTAGGGAGGTTCCCAAGCCACTTGCGTGGGTCGTCTCCCTCCGTTGAGCAAAGTGGCGCTCCGTTGTAGGAACTGGCGTTGGGGTGTCGGTTCCCGTCCCCAAAACTTTCCAAGACGGAGTTCGGAATTGTCAGTTAAAGAATAATAACAAATAATACAAAACCCTTAACTCTAACTCGTAACTAATTTATTTACAATTTATTTACTTCTTCTTGCGTCCTGCTGTGGGATCTACAGGTTCCAGCTCACTAAATCTGAAGGTAATCAATTTATCCCAATTACCACCTTCAAATAGTACAGCTACTTTACCATCGCTGACTCGTTGGACAAGCCCTTCAAAGCGATAATAAGTATCTGCGGGGTTTTTAACGCGAACGGTTGCTCCAGGCAAAATCATAATTTTTACTATGCACGAGTTATCAGTTTTCAATTATCAATTATCAATTATCAATTATCAATGGTTAATTATCAGCGAATAGTAATCGTAGTAACCCAATATCCGTGTTGGGTTAAGTGAAACGCAACCCAACCTACTAAGAGCTTGACTTAGTTACCAATAATGTAGATAAAAG
Source organism: Cyanobacteria bacterium P01_C01_bin.38 (assembly GCA_039026655.1). GTDB lineage: Bacteria > Cyanobacteriota > Cyanobacteriia > Cyanobacteriales > Nostocaceae > Rivularia. Next base: position 2,169 of record JBCCLY010000738.1, read on the forward strand.
TTGACATACATGGACAATTGTCAATGCTTCGCGCGTATTTTCTGTGGATGATTAATGGTAAAATCATCTTTAAATTAAGCAATAATCTCTTGGTAATTGATGCAAAAACCAAGCACAAGTCAATGAGATTTGCTTTTAACTTAATATCTTGAAGTGCGGAGGGCTTTGCCGTGCAAGCCTGTGGACGGATAACCGCTCCCATGCTCCGGTAGAAACAGGAAGTAAGAGTTGTAAGAGTCAACCGTCCGGGTTGTCCATACTTTACAGAGCAGT
>JBCCLY010000739.1:0-2440 GCA_039026655.1 Cyanobacteria bacterium P01_C01_bin.38
ATTAATTATTAATTATTAAACACAGAGGGAATTAAAAGTTAGGAGTTATGAGTTATGAGTTAGGAGTTAGGAGTTATGAGTTAGGAATTATTTAGTTTAAAACTTATTATTTATCAATGCCCTATGCCCTATGCCCCATGCCCAATTACCAATTACCTTTAACCTTTTACCTTTAACCTTTTACCTTTATTTACCGTTTAACCCGTTGTTCGGTAATTTTTCGTAAAACACCATTTATAAATCGATGTCCTTCATCTCCACTGTAACGTTTGGCGAGTTCTACAGCTTCATTGATTGCTATTCTTGGATCGAGATCAAAAAAAATAATATCAGCTACAGCAATACGAAGAATATCTCGGTCAATTTGAGCGAGTCGATTTACTTGCCAATCTACTAAAGCAATAGATATTTTTTGATCTATCAACTCACGCTCTGACGAAATCTTTCTTACCAACTTAATAGCATATTCATTTATTTCTCTGTATTTTTTATTTAATTCCTGACCTAATTCTAGAAAATCCATCGTATAAGCCAATCTATTAATTGCTGCCCTAGTATATTCAATTGATTCTTTGAGCATTGTTCTAGAAGTATTTAGATCGGCAGCGCGAGTTTCACTAGTTAAAAGCTTGTCGTTACTGTTCCTTAATTCCTCAGAAGCATTTTCTAAACAATCTCTTATCTCTCCTCTTAAAGTACGTACCGTTCCCAGCACTAATTCGGGAAGCTGATCTTCTGTTAAGGTTTTGGGATTTACAGGTAACTGAGAAAGGCTTAACAAAGCTAGTTCGCGAGCAATTTGACGAGGTTGGCGGTGTTTACGGTCTTGCATAGCAATATCAATATAATTTGTAATGTAGCGGATATCGTTGACGCAAACGTAATTATGGGCAAAAAAGAAGATGTTTTTTGACAAATTAGCAGTTTGCGTCAAAGAGAATTAACTTGCCATAAAAATCAATCAGTACTGCTCAAAATACCATGCAATTAAGCTTCTTCAACAGGTATTACTTGCCGCTTTTTTTCTCGCGTTTCTATTTTGCGTTCAGGAATTTCCAAAGGAGGTAAAGGTGCCGATTGAGAAACAATACCACCAGATATCAATATCTTGAACGCTTCTTCTATCGACATTGATAGGTTAACCACATCTTTTTCCGGAACCACTGCATACCATCCCGTAGTGGGATTAGGAGTAGTAGGAATAAAAACGCTTAACATAGCTTCGGGCATTTGAGCTTGAATATCGCTGTTGACAGTACCCGTAACAAAGGCGATCGCCCAGATTCCCGCTCGCGGATACTCTACTAAGATTACGCGACGAAATTTATTGTTAGTATCTTTTAATAGCGTTTCTAAAAGCTGTTTAAGAGTTTTATAAATCTGTCCGGCTAAGGGAATTGCTTGTAAAAAGCGCTCTCCAAAATCAAGCAACCATTTACCCGCAATATTGCGAGCCATTAATCCAATTAAAAGAATACACAGTAGTGGAACCGTAAAACCCACCACAAAATTTAATACATTGATTAATAAAGGGTGTAACCCCTCAAAAGGATTGAGTTGCTTGGGTATCTGAGTAAGAAAATCGATTACCCAAATAGCAATAGTAACTGTTAACCAAATAGTGGTTGCTAAAGGAATTATCACCAGCAAACCAGCAATCAGGTCATTTTTTAAGTCTTGCTTCCAGTGTTCGTAACCCAAGCCCACCTTCTCCTTAATACGGCTAGTGGAATTTCTGTTATTAACATTCATACCAACTTGCTTCGTCCATATGCTCTGAATATTTGCTTTTTATAGCTGCACGCCCATCTTTAGCAGTCTTAACTGCCTGTATTCTTAATACAAGAATATTGACAATGGATCATGGACTTGACAATTATATTGCTTCTCTACACGATAAATTTATTGCCATTGCCTTTAATTCGAGAAAAAAGATGAAATGACAAACCCTTGTTTTTACAACACACCACTATAATCTTCAAGGCAACAGATTTATTAACCCATTGCTTGGGCTGCATTACAACTAACTATCTCCTAGAATTAACTAGCTTCTGTTTTCCTCAAGTCATGAAAAATGCACTCCATTAAATTGCCGTCCAAGAAGGCTGCAAGATATAGAGAAGATATTTTTCTATCCTAGCAAGCGGTTAATTAGTCCATACATCTAATCTTATTTTAAGACTTGTAAACTAATGTTACAAATTATAAGACATATTACTAATACTACCGCGCCCTTCAAAATACTGCTTGCGACATCAGCAAAACAGTGAGCAGTGAGCAGTGAGCAGTGAGCTAGTACTCCGCCACATTAATTTTGCGGGGTTAAAACACCTCTTCGTAGGTTGGGTTGCGCTTCGCTTAACCCAACTCGGGTGTTGGGTTTTACTCCGTTCAACCCAACCTACAAATATCATTGTGATACCCCTCATAACTTATGTGG
>JBCCLY010000740.1:0-2430 GCA_039026655.1 Cyanobacteria bacterium P01_C01_bin.38
ACTTTCTGCATCTTCTATCACCAAAGTTGCTGAACTAGCATTTGGATCGACTGTATATCCCTCTCCAGGTACCACCCTAAAAGTGAAATCATCTACCCTGTCAGGAACATCATCATCCTTAATTGGTAGAGCTAGAGTTGCTGTCTGCTCGAAAATTCTAATATTTAAAGTATCGCCGTTCAAACCAGCAAACTGAGCATTCTCGAATGCAGTACCAAATATAATTCCGGTTATGTCGAATTGATCTTGAACATTTTCAAGGTTGCTAGCTAAGCTGACAACTAAACCCCCATCTGGTATAGGTTCGCTTGAAGTGAGCGTAACAGTAAGTCTAGTTCCTTCTTCTTCTATAAGAACATCAGGAGAAGCGCTAATTCCAATAGCCATAATTTAATTAATAAAACCGTGGGAAAATCAATATTTACACGTAATATACCCCACAATACTTTTTTGTAAAGGACTTCACAATACTCTAATATTGGTACCACATATATGTTACTGCTAATTTTCAACTATAAATTAATGCAATCAATCAGTAGTGGTTTGTACCATTAATCTTGATAGGTACTATACGTTCGTAGTTGGGACTTTAGTCCTTCGGAGCGATAAATCGCCAACTACGTTAGCGGAGCGTGTCCGATAGGACATACCCGTCAATTTTTATGGGATTGTTTCCCCTTCGTCACCATACCACCGGAATGAAAACTATATTAATAGGATAAATATTTTTTGGTAAACTCAGAAAGTTGTCAAAAAACCTTTTAAAAATGGCGCAGATGACTTTCGAGCAATATCAACAGCCAAAAAGCAATTGGTGGAAAAACTTTATTGCTGTGGTTGCAGTTGTTAATCTTGTATTAGTGCTATTTGATTTTAGCTATATTCCTTTTCGGGATTTTTATTTTAAACATATTCCTGCTATTACTGTTTATGATTCGGTTAAAAGTATAGAACCACATCCGGTTACTCAACGTTATTTAAATACAGTTGATATTTTAGAAAAGCATCTGCAAACAAATAGGTTACAAGCTAATTCAACAGCTTCGATATTTGCTAGCTTACGACAACAAAGTTTAGATATACTTACAGAGAATCCTTTTTCATCCGCGAATAAATTTAGTACATTTGCGACATTGAACCGACGAATGGAGTATCAAATGGATACTTTATCGGCGAGAAAATCTTTCACAGAATTTTGGACTCAAGATTATTTTAATCAAGTTGGAATTGAAGAAGCATTATCTTTCTTTGATAGTAAAATTCGTCCGCTATTAGAAGTTAACTATTACCGAGTTATTGATGAAAACGGTCAATTTATTGATAATTTTTGGTTTATAGATATTGGTTTTGTTGTCTTTTTTGTTCTTGAGCTTTTAGCTAGAACTTTCTGGGTGTCTCGACAGCAGGATAATATAAGTTGGTGGGATGCGATTTTAAGAAACTGGTACGATGGATTATATTTATTACCAAAATGGCAATGGTTACAAGTTGTTCCTACTGCGGTAAAGTTGCATAGATCGAGCTATATAAATACCGAAAGAATTTTAGAACAAATTACCTACGAACCCGTTGTTTATTTAGCGAATCGCGTATCAATGTTTTTGATGGTACGTTTAATCAATCAAACTCAAGAAGCAGTAGAATCTGGAGACGCAGCACGTAGTTTACTCAAACCAAAAGAATACTTAAAAGTTGGTGAGGTTGATAATTTTGATGCAATTACCGACCGCGTACTAAAATTAGTTATCTATAGAGTTTTACCTCAAGTTCAGCCAGATGTAGAAGTGTTTTTACAGCACAGTTTAAAAAATTCTTTGAAACAATCAAATTTTTATCAAGTATTAAAAAATATACCGGGAATAAACATGATTCCCGCAGAATTAAGCGAACAATTAGCAGATTATATCGCTGAAACTGCTTATGAAATATTAGCTTCTTCCTATGCCGATACTCAAGGACGTTTACTATTCGAGAATTTAACCGATAATTTTCGAGTAGCTTTACGCAAACAACTTCAAGATAAACAGCTTCAGCAAGAATTGCAACCCTTGATTTCTGACTTATTAGAAGAATTAAAGCTTAATTACGTTCAACGTGCCAAAAAAGATAACCCAGAAGCAACCATGAGTGAAGCGATGAAAATTTCGGGGGAAGGGAGTTAGGAGTTAGGAGTTAGGAGTTATGAGTTATGAGTTAGGAGTTATGAGTTAGGAGTTACCAATACACTCTTAGCTATTCACTGATAGGTTTACCGAACTTCCCAAGAAGCTCACCCTAGTAGTCTGTCCCATTAGTTATGACGGGTTTATCTGCATAGGGTTTTACTCTTTTCTCCCCCTGCCTCCCCTGCCTCCCCTGCTCACCCTGCTTGCCCTCACCCATCAAGATTTATGGGACAGACCACTAGTACTCCACCACATAAGTTATGAG
>JBCCLY010000741.1:0-2424 GCA_039026655.1 Cyanobacteria bacterium P01_C01_bin.38
ACGAGTTCCCAACCAACCTTGCCACAAGGAACCCATATAAGTAGCCCAAGTTATACTGCCGCTGACGATTGCGTCTGGATTGTTACCGTAAACTTGATAGTAAATGATATCAAAACGTAATTCCGACGTAATGCGATCGCGTACTACCTCTGCAATACCGTAGGAAAAATGACCTGGGGTAGGAAGCCAAGCGGGTGCTTCTGCTTTTTTACCGCCGATACCGCCAAATAAATGCATTGCTAAAGCTTTATCACCCAAACGCCATTCAGATACGGCAGTTTTCGCATTTCTATTTGGTGCTAATAAAACTGTTTGACACTTTCCTTTTTGTAATTTAATTTTTGCCCACATCCCTCGTTTTATATATTTAAAGATTTGCTCAGATTTCGCAATAACTTTTTGTGGTTCTACTTTAACTAAAGCGCGAGGTTCAATTGCCTGTACTATAAAAGTACCTTCCCTCGATCGTGCCCCGTAAATATACCAACCTTGAAAATTGAGTGGCGATTTTTCAATATTTTTATTACTCGAATGAGAAATGCCTCGTCTGTCTTTTGGTACTTGCGGTATGCAAATCGTTTCTTCTACTCCTTTATAAAAGTTTTTAGTTGCTTTGTTGTAGTGACAAACTTTAAATAAATCGTTATATGATTCTATTCTCGCTAAAATTTTTACCAAACCGACAAAACGCCCAATAATTTGAATGGGTTCTTCTTGAATAATTAACTGCGTCTCTCCTGCTGAATTAGTTTCTACTTCTGGTTGCAATAACATAACGCAGACATCATCCATTGTCCTTGCACCAGCTAAAGACTCTAAAGGATCGACTTGAGAACGTCCATCCAATCTTACAGGATGAACAAAACCCCCCTGATGACTTTTCTTGGCTCGCTTGGTTAAATTAACGTCAAAGCTTACCCGTTTGACATATTCTTGTACTTTAGTGTCGTTACTCCACTTCAATTTTACAACTTTACCAAGTAGATGCATATATGAATCGGGAGCATTTTGAACTTCAAATTCCACAAAATGCTCGTTTTGACGTTTGACTGGTAAAATTAAACGACCGCTCCATTCTGCAACAGGTTGATATTGTTGATTAACTGTTTGATTGATGGGATAATAATCGCTATGAAATAAAGGCGAATTGCTGTTAATTTTATAGTTTGATGGTTTAGCCTGCGACTTTTTAGAAAGAAGTCGATAAACAATAAAGCCAATTGTCAACCAGACTACAAATATTATTATTTCCGTCATATTTTTTAAGAATACTGTTATCTTAACTTCGGGTAACTACTTACTATATAACTTTTTTTGCTACCTATAACTATCCCTGAAAAATATCAAAAGTATTTAAGCGGACACCTAAAAGCACGCGGGAAAAAGGTAGCCCCGTCTATGAAAGAGCGCAGAGTGGCTCAAGATAGATAAGTAAGTCGGCACAAACTAACTTTTTGCACCATTCGCAATTGGAGTTTTTGCATTTAGAACAGCGACATCTAATAGACATCTCCGGAAATTAAATATGGGTATTCACAAACCTTGTAGAGACGCGATAAGTACTTGGGCAAAATTAATTGTGCATTTGTCATTGCGAGTGGAACGGAGTGAAACGAAGCATTCAGCGAAGCTGCGGCTCATCGCAAGGTGTTGCGTTAGCGGAGCGTGTCCGATAGGACATATGCTTCGCTTTCGCTCGCAATGACACAAATAATTTTGCATACCTACTTATATCACGTCTCTACATTCTTTTTCGGAGATGTCTATTGTTATTAACGCAATGCTTGCTTGTCAATTTTTCCTAATGTGGTGTAAGGCAGAGCGTCACTCCATTCAATAATCGCAGGCATTTGGTAGCGGGCTACTCGTGGTTTTAACCAGCCCTGCAACTCCGATAGGGTAAGCATCGCGTCCGGCTTTAAGACTACCACTGCCTTCAAACGCTGACCGAATACTTCATCTGGAATACCAACAACCGCAACAGATTCTATATCGGGATGTTGTATAAGTATATTTTCTAGTTCAATTGGGTAAACATTCTCACCACCAGAAACGACCATATCATCTACGCGACCACAGAGAAAGAGGTCGCCTTCTGCATCTTGATAGGCGAGGTCGCCCGTTTCAACCCAGCTTTGTTTGCGAGTAGACCAAGCGCTGCGAATTAAAAGCTGCCCAATCTTACCACTGCTATCTTTTTCACGGGCATTGTTTGCGATTAATGTGCTTACTCCCCACACTGGCTGACCAATCGATGCAGGCTTTTTACTGAGAAGTTCTGGTGTTGCCAGGATGCAAAACCCAGCTTCGGAGGTACCATATAAATTGAATAGGACGAGTCCCAATTGTTCTAATGTGGCGCTAGCAAGTGCTTGATTCAAAGCAGCTCCTCCACTAAGAATACGACGCACCGACGATAACGAA
>JBCCLY010000742.1:0-2412 GCA_039026655.1 Cyanobacteria bacterium P01_C01_bin.38
ACGTCCGCGCTGTAAATCGTAAATTACCTTTTCTAAATACCAGCGTTCCGATTTTCCGGGATGCTGATGTTTCGCGGAACTAATTAATCTATCTGCTGTATCGTGATGTACGAGATTTAATAATTTTCGTCGAAGTGCTTTGCATCCTCTATCGGATTTACGAGGATAATATCTCTTACCTCTACTCGAACGATTTTTGTTTAGTAATAACGTTAGAATAATCGCAATTATTATAAATATTAAAAAAAAAGGCATCTGTTCACCCTATCTAACCAGCCAACAATATATAAATCAATATATAGATATAGAATTCCCCGAAATAGTGGTTATTCTATCAGTTGATTAAATATTATTTTTCTAAGATAAAATATAAATGTATTTTTTTGGGAAAATCTCTCGCAGTAATTCCTATAAATGGTAAATATTAACTGCACAGAGTGGCTATGTTTCAAAATAATAGCGAAGCATCCGGAATCGAAGAGTTATACAAATTAAAGCCAGTACACTTTGCTGACTTAATTCGAGCTGCACAACTAGTTTACGATCCAGGTAAAGGAGTTACCGGAGTTGAACCAAAAATTGATTGGAAAGAATTTGGTATTCCTGATAGTGTCGCCGAAAATCTAGAAATACTCGGTGAAGAGTTTCAATACTCATCCCCTCATGCACCTGTAGATCAAATTTGGAAAAAGTTAACTCCCGAAACTCGCGTCTGGTTTGTCGAGAATAAAGAAAAATTATGGCTGATTGAAGAATCTTTCCCCGCTTTAGATGAAGATTGAAGAGTTAGGATCTGGGAGTTAGGAGTTAGGAGTTATAAATATTGATAATTGATAATTGGTAATTGATTACTGAAACGACAAAAAGCGCTCGGGAGTGTTGCCGTGTTTCCACCCCAAACGCTTTTTGTTTATCACTTGCTCCTCACACACAACCATAGGTTATCACTACTTTCTATAATGCACAAGTCTTTTGCGTGACAGTTTGTAAATTGAACCTGTTTACAGTTATCAGTGAGCAGTGAGCAGTGAGCAGTTAAAACGGAAATTTTTCAGGTACAGTAGGGATTTTGGAGTTATTCATGCAAATAGAGAAACCCGGTTTTTTGGAAAAACCGGGTTTCTTCATTTCTCAAATTCTGATGATTTATAACTTATATGCAGTTATTAAGTAAGTCGGCACAAATAAACCAAGCTATGTAACAAATTGTAAATTACCCTTAAACACTTATTCCCACTGCCTACTCCCTATTCCCTACTCCCTTGCCCTAATTACGATTTTCAACACCTACCTACTTACAATACTGACTCAAAAATAATCAAACAACTAACCACTATCCACTAACAACTAACTACTAACTATTAATAATTAAAAAGCAAAAAGCGCTCGGGAGTGTTGCCGTGTTTCCACCCCAAGCGCTTTTCACTTTGCTCCTCACACACACAACTATAGGTTAGCACTAGTTTTGTGAAAAGAAAAGCATTTTAGACTACATTTTTGATCGATTCCTAAAAATCAGTAATTTTTGTGGTATAATTTCAGTGCAAAAAATGCCTATTGCCGGTTAATACCATTGTTAAGCCTAATTCATTGGCAGCCTTGATAGAATCTTTATCTCGTAAGCTTCCACCCGGTTGAATAATCCCAGTAATTCCCGCAGCCGCTGCTGTTTTAACTGAGTCATCGAAGGGGAAAAAACCATCGCTAGCCAGAAATCCGCCTTTTGCTTTCTCTTCAGCTTGCTCTAAGGCGATTTTGACGGCTCCTACTCGGTTCATTTGTCCGGCACCAACTCCCAAGGTGGTAAGCTCTTTACTAACTACGATGGCATTGGATTTGACGTGTTTGCAAACTTTCCAAGCAAAGAGTAATTCTTCTATTTCTTTTTGGCTGGGTTTTTTATCGGTGACTATCTGCCATTTATTGCTGTCGGCTAAAAAGTCATCGGCTGCCTGCATGAGAAAACCACCTGCAATTACTTTGATGGTTTCTTTAACTCCACTTTGTAAATCTGGCAGTATTAATACCCGTAATTTAGATTTAGCAGCGATAATTTCCTTTGCATCCTCTTCACAGCCTGGTGCAACTACGCATTCTAAAAATGTCTTGGTTAATTCGGTTGCGGTTGCAGCATCGATTGGTTGATTTAAAGCGACAATTCCCCCAAAAGCGGATATTGAATCGGCATTAAAGGCTTTTTGATAAGCTTCTACTAAAGTATTTCCTGAAGCAACACCGCAGGGATTGGTATGTTTGAGTACTGCTGCTGCCGGATTGTCGGTAAATTCTGTAATAATGCGTCTGGCTGCTTCTAAATCGACTAAGTTGTTGTAGCTGAGTTCCTTTCCTTGTAATTTAGTTGCAGCAGCCCATCCGCTAGCTGTTCCCGTTTGGTACCAAGCAGCGCTTTGA
>JBCCLY010000743.1:0-2403 GCA_039026655.1 Cyanobacteria bacterium P01_C01_bin.38
GGCGACACCAAAACACAAATTTCTGTATCTGATGCTAACTGGAAAAGGTTGGGACAGTTCAGTAAAAACAAAGTTCGGTTGATACATCGTTCAATCGGCTTAATCGTTACTGGGTAATAAATTACCCCGTGGCGTTTTTCCTCCGCGCTGTAATAGACGCGGTTTCCAAACTACCGAGGATTTTTAGATGAACTATCTCGTTGCAGTATTCCCAGACAGGATAACGGCAGAAGAAGCTTACACTGCTTTAGAAAAAAAGGGCATTGCAAGTACTATACTCGGTAGAGGCTATAAATCTGCTGATGAATTTGGTTTAATCGATCCTAAAGAACAAGCAAAAAAGCAGGCAAAGTTTATGTCTTATTGGTTGGTACCGTTTGGCTTTTTTGCTGGCTTTGCTTTTAATTTAATTACTGGGATAGAAACCTTTCCTTGGGCGGGGGTAGCTGGCAATCGTATTATTGGTGGATTGTTAGGTGCTGGTAGTGGCGCTTTAGGAGCCATCTTTGTTGGTGGAGGAGTCGGTTTAGTTGTTGGTGGTGGTGACGCTTTACCTTATCGCAACCGCTTAGATGCCGGTAAATATATAGTTGTAGTTGAAGGCGCTGAAAGTCTCAATCGCGAAACTACCAGAATTTTACGCCAGCTTGAGCCTGAAAATTTACAGGGTTATGCTGCTGAATAAGAATGGTAGTTGGTAGTTGGTAGTTGGTAATAGGGAATTGGGGATGGGGCATTGGGCATTGGGCATAGAGATAGGGTTATGATATTTTTAACCTTTAACCTTTAACCTTTGACCTTTAACCTTAATTATTGATAATTGATAATTGTTCATTGATAACTGACAAAATGTTGCCAAGAGAAGAACTTTTAAAGAATGTTGAAAATCGAGATACTGTAGCGCGTGTAATTGATTGTGCGGAGCAAGCGATTAGAACTTGGGAAGTTGTTTTTACTGACTTTCTTTCTCCTCCGGAGTTGGCAGAAGCTCAACAAGGTTTTGCTCGGTTGACGGAAGTTGAGCTGTTGGCGTGGGGTGGATATCCGCAAGCTGAGCGAAAAAGAATTGCTATTGCTCGTAGCGAATTACCTTTGGATGAGTCACAGGTTGAACTCGTTGCTTTGAATATTGCCGGTAATTTTCTATTTGATACTGCTACCCACCGCGATTTTTTGGGTGCGATGTTGGGAACGGGAATTGTACGGGAGAAAACCGGCGATATTATCGTACTTGGCGAGCGGGGAGCGCAGGTAGTTGTTGTACCGGAATTAGCTGAATTTTTAGAAACAAGTTTGACACAGGTACGTTCGGTTCCTGTCAAGACTCAAAGGATGGATTTTAGCGAATTAAAAGTAAGAGAGCCGAAGAAAAAAGAATTAACTACCGTGGAAGCATCTTTAAGATTGGATGCAATAGCTTCTGCTGGTTTTGGAATGTCTCGCAGTAAAATGGTTGATTTTATAAATGCTGGTGATGTCAGGGTTAATTGGAAAGAAATTAAGCAAGCTTCCCATCAGGTGAAAACGGGAGATTTGATCGCAATTCGCGGTAAAGGGCGTTTGGAAGTTGGGGAAATTGCGGTTACGAAGAAAGAAAGATATCGGATGCAATTGACGAAGTTTGTTTAGACAATGAACAATTATCAATTATCAATTATCAATTAGCAGTGTTCGCTCAGCGTATCCCGGAGGGACATACAGTTAGGAATTAATATATTGTGTAGGTTGGGTTAAAAGCGCAGAAGTATATAATGATTTGTAAAATGTTAAGTTGCGCTTTTAACCCAACATCAGTACTTTTATTTTTACTATATAAAGTCGCTTCTTAGACTCATAAAATTTTTCGATAATTCTTTATTGGAACGGGAGCATCCCAAATGTGTAAAAAGATAATTTGTCATTGCGAGCGGAATGAAATGGAGCGAAGCAATCGCAATCGCTAGACTTTGCGATTGCTTCATTCCGCTTCGCTTCATTCGCAATGACAAGCAATATTTTGATCAATTTGCAAAATTGGGATGCTCCCTATTGGAACAGAGATAAAAACTATGAGTATCTAATAATAATCTCATTACATATACTCTTTAAAATCTTCTGTCTTATTTATCAAAGTCTTCGGACATCCATACCAAATCCTTTGCGCTGCCAGCCTTAGCTGGATAACTTTTCACTTCAATTATCACAATTATGAATGGTGCGTTAGGCGCGAATTACCATATTTATTAATAGTTAAAATTATCCTCGCAACCTAACACACCCTACAACTATGATTTATGTAGAAAGAATAAAACGCTTAATGGAGGATAAATAATGCAAAGTATTCCTCCGACAAATTACTTTATATCAAAATTATGAATGGTGCGTTAGGCGCGAATTAACATATTTAGTAATAATTTAAATCAC
>JBCCLY010000744.1:0-2398 GCA_039026655.1 Cyanobacteria bacterium P01_C01_bin.38
AATGTGGAACCAGGTTGCCTTTTAGCTTGAAAAGCACGATTAAATTGGCTAGTTGCAAAATCGCTTCCGCCAACCATTGCCAAAATACCGCCCGTACTCGAATCAAGAGTAACTATAGCTCCTTGAGAAAACCTAAAACTTGCTCCAGCTGTTTTGATATGGTTTTGTAATGAAGCTTCGGCTTCAGCTTGAATTTTTGGGTTTAACTGAGTTTCAATAATAAAATTTCCTTCAGCCGCCAAGTCTTTTCCCAAAATAGATTCAAGCTCGTTAAATACATAACTGTAAAAATAAGGAGCAATTCTTTTGGCTTGACGCTCGCAAACCTTAGAACTCACTTCAACTGGCGAACGTCTGGCGCGATTGTATTCATCTTGAGGTAGCTCGCCCATCTTATTCATTCGCTGTAAAACGCGGTTGCGATAAGCTATAACTTTACGCCTACTTCGGGTATCGCCGCAAAAATTGAAACCGTTAGGAGCAGGTAAAATTCCTACCAAAGTAGCAGACTCCGCAGCCGTTAGCTCTTTAGCTGATTTATCGAAATAATACCTTGAAGCATCCTCAAAACCTGAAGTATTTACTCCTAGATAAACTCGATTAAGGTAACTAAGTAAAATTTCGTCTTTACTGTAAAACGTTTCTAGCTTTAACGATACAATTGCTTCGCGTACTTTACGTCCTAAAGAATCCTGTCTACCTACATAATCCCGGAATAAACTGCGAGCTACTTGCTGAGTAACCGTACTAGCACCTTGCTGAACATCACCGCTGCGGGTATTGATTAACACCGCTCGTAAAATACCGTAGGGATCGACACCGAAATGCCAATTAAAACGGCTATCTTCCGAAGCTACTACAGCAGAAGCTAAATAAGGTCCAAAATCGGACAACTTTTTCAAATCTACGTGAGCGGTGGTTCTAGGCTCTTGTAAAGGTGTTTCGCCATCACCAGCGTAAACAACCACTGGTCCTTGAGTCGCTGCGGGTAAAGGTTTCACGGAGAATTTCAGCCACTCGAAGCCAATTACCAACATCAGCAAAGCGCTGACACCAGCAACTCCTAAACCTGCCCAACTGGCAGCTTTGACATAAAACGGTGGAGGATCTACATATTGTAATCGTACCGAAGCAGCTAATTCCGGCGGTCCTAAAGTCAGAACATCACCGTGACGCAACTCCAAAGAATCAACCCTACGCTTACCCCGATAAATGCCATTAGTTGATTTTTCATCCTTAATAACAAAAACCGGCTTGCGTTGAGACGAATCTCGCGATAGCGACAGATGAATTTGGCTGACTACCGGATTTCGGACAACGATGTCGCAGGATTTAGAACTGCGACCTATCATATAGCGATCGCCAAGCAAGGGATATGTTTGGGCGTTCGTTGCTCCAGCTTCTTGAACCCAAAGTTCTGGCACTCTGGCATTAGGCTTGAGCGCCAGCTTAGAAAAATCGACTTGAGCTTGAATTGTCTGTACTGCTTGAGTCAGTTGACCAAGTAAAGTTTGCGGCTTTTTAGGGGGTTGAGGGGAACTCATGGGCTATTCACACCACGGTCATTATTTAATAATCGGGCAAAATGCTGCCCTAAAATGCTGTTATTTCACCATTCTACTCACAAGAATATATGAAGTTTGGCGATACTGAATTGTTCCTTATTATATATGATACAAAAGCTACACTTAATTCTCTAAATCTAACTGTATTTTTTTTAACAACATTACGATACGAATTGACTAATTATTAATCACTTAATTGTTGTCAAGGATCTTATGGCTACTGTTTTAAGGCATCATCCACCGAGAAAGCAAAGCTATAGACACAAGTATATATATCAACTAATAAACTGCGCGAAAGTGATGAAAAATTTACATTTTTAATTATCATATTTGGTTCTCTAAATATAATTTTCAAAAGACACATCCTCATTTAGACAGATTTTATAAATCCCTTTGTTTGATTTAATGGGCTTTGGTATTACTTTTGAGGAGTGAATAATTATGAAGGGCAAACTTTTAACCCTTATTGGCACAGCCTTGACTCTAGCATTAAGTAGCACTGTTACAGTTGCTCAATCTACCAAATTTCCTAGCCGAGACTTTCCAGAGCGCGAGGAACCAACAAGTATTTCAGAATCTGATGATAATCTTGTTGCAGCTGCAGAAGAAGAACTTTCGCCAGATGCAATGGAAATTTTGTGCGTCCGCTTCCCATTAAATTCTCGTTGTTCGGGCGCTAATGCTGCAACACCCTCTTCTGAAGACACAGAAGAAAGTATGCCCTCTGAAGATAGTATTTCTCCTGATAATAATATCGAAACTACACCGGGCGAACCTCTTCCCGGTACAACTCCTGAAGGTGTAACACCAGGAGTAGAAGAACCTCTTCCAGG
>JBCCLY010000745.1:0-2389 GCA_039026655.1 Cyanobacteria bacterium P01_C01_bin.38
AGGCTTCTACGAAGTTATTGATTCTAACGGTGGTATTGATACTGACGGTGACGGAGTTGCTGATATCAATCCTGGAGATGCAGGTTACGCACAAGCTGCTTTGCAAAACGCTGTAGATGGAATGGCTCTCCGTCTTGGTGGAGACTCCAGTGATGATACCACTGCTAGTAGCTTTGGTGACTCAGTTATCGAAGGTGGTAAATTCTACGCACCATTTGCAATTGCAAATGCTGGTGACATGACTGTGGCAGACTTCTTAGCAGCTAACCCTGACAACATGGCTGCAACTGAAATTGACTCACAAGTTGCTTACTTCGCATTTGGTGAAGCGAATCCAGATGGAGCAAATCACTTGAAGTCATGGGGTGACGGTATCTTCGGATTTGAAGATTTACCTTCTAACCTTGCTGGTGTCAGCGACAACGATTTCAACGATGCGGTATTCAAGTTTAACTTTACTGCTTAAGTTTAAACTTGAAGGCTTAGTGGGGAGGAGGGAATAATTTCTCATTAATTCTTTCTAAATGATGGAATTATCCCCAAAACCCTGTAGAGATGTAGCAATGCTATGTCTCTACAAGCATAAATCCCTTAGTTGGATACAATACTATCTTTACCTCACCCCGTCCGACCGACACCCCTCGACCTCCACCCGGAGAGGGGAAAGGGGTGAGGTTTTGAGTATATTTGACTCAACTGAAAAGCGCTATATTAAAATTAGATGCACAACAGCTTAATTCACATCTTGCACCAGTGGCTCTATTCCCAGTTTCTTGTTGCTTAAACAACGAAATATTAATGTTTTAACGACTAGAAACCGGGTTTCTTTGGGCTTATTGCAAATGGTGCAAGATATCAGTTAAGGGACTTCCAGAAAATAAAGTATCCCATGATATCGTTTGCTGAGGTGCTGGGGAGAGTACGGTGCTGAGGAGAAAAGTTTTTACATTTTCAACAAGACGGGATAATTTATTTTTTGGTGTTCCCTAATAAAATCATATTTCAATTGTGTAATGTTCACGTTTTTAACAACACATTGTTTGGAATTTTAACAATGTTTTTAACAACAAATTGTTTGAAAATTTAACCACGGATATATTTGTTTTATATTTTAACTTTCATTCAGCTTTAATAGACAGTCCTAGAGGTATTGCTAATAATTAATAATGCATTATTTATGAATTAATTAATTAATTCATAATTTTAAAATTAAAGAATTATTTCTTGGTTAAAAAGCCAAAAAATCATAATAATTGATAATCTAAAATTAGCAATCCAAAATTTTAAATTGGTCAGTCACAATCATGAATAAAAACTAATTTATCAATAAATGTAATTAAACACGTTGAAATCAGTTTTTTAAACTCATATTATTTTTATAATCGGTGTTTTAGGGGTGCTTCCCTTAATTTGAAGAGAGAAACCAAAGGAACTCGACAAAGATGGCTTTAAGCCTCTGTTTGAGATTGAGGATGTATAAGTATAATTTCTAACTCGTAATATTACCCTATCTACTATCGGACACGCTCGGCTAACGGGTGGCGCTCAGCCCGCACGCGACCCGTGAACGCAAGTAATATCGCGCATCCGGGCCACGCAAGCTACGTAATTAATTCCCCATAAATCTAATTTAGGGGCTTTGATAGTGTATGGTCTACGGATAAATCCGGGGGCTTGAAATCTAAAAAAATACTCAGTAAGTATTTTGGGCAATTATTCTACAAACTGGAGTGATTTATTATATGGCACCAATAGTTAGTTTTAGTACTAATACAACTCTATTGGCTGAGTCTGTAGGCTCTGTTCTGACTTTTAACTTCGCTGTAACTGGCGATATTCCCCCAGAAGGAATCACCGTCAACCTCGAAGGTGATGCAGCACGCATCATGCAGCAGTTTACCGCAGCACAAACCCGCTTTAACGACGCTGGTGAAACTTTCAACCGCTTCGATAAAGGGTTAGTGAATAACAACGTCACTGGTGGTACACTCGAACTGTTCTCCCTTGAAGATGGCGACCCCAGCGAAACAGCATCTAACCCAGACGCTGCTGGCGATGC
The DNA here is from genome assembly GCA_039026655.1 of Cyanobacteria bacterium P01_C01_bin.38. Classification (GTDB taxonomy): domain Bacteria; phylum Cyanobacteriota; class Cyanobacteriia; order Cyanobacteriales; family Nostocaceae; genus Rivularia. Next base: position 2,060 of record JBCCLY010000745.1, read on the forward strand.
TTACCTGACCAACTTCACATTTACAATTACCGAACCGACAGCGAGCATTGACATTCCTATCTTCAATGACCTGATTGAAGAAGCAGATGCAACCTATACCTACACCCTAGTTGATGGCGATGGTTATACGGTTGACAGTAGCAATAACTCAGCAACCTTTACCGTAACTGATGGTGTTATTGGTGGTTTTGGTCCTACAGTTGGTGTAAGCGCAATGCCTACCACACTGTATGAATCCGAGCAAACCGCTGTAACACTAACCTTTACAGCCGCAGGAGATATTCCACCTGAAGGTGTAGTAGTTGTTTTAGAAGGTCCTCCACGGGCAAT
>JBCCLY010000746.1:0-2387 GCA_039026655.1 Cyanobacteria bacterium P01_C01_bin.38
ACTAATATTACCGTTCTCCCTTGATCTGCTAACTCCCGCAGCAGCCGCATCATCTCTTTGTCCAAGCCGGGATCGAGTCCGGAAGTAGGTTCGTCTAGAAAGAATAATTTGGGGTCGGCGAGTAATTCGACACCAATACTTACTCGCTTGCGCTGCCCTCCACTAAGGTTGCTAATAAAATTGGTTCTGACATGAGTTAATTTAATTTGATCGAGGGTTCTTTCTACTACCGCTTTTACGTCAATATCGGGGGGAAGTCTTAATTTACAAGCATATGCTAAAACTTCTTCTACACGTAAATCTGGATGTACGATGTCATCTTGGGGTACGTAACCAATTTGAGAGCGATAAACAGCCCAATTTTTGCGTAAATTATCTCCGTTAAGATATACCGAACCCGATGTCACCGGAGCAATTCCCAATAAGGATTTCATTAAAGTGGATTTACCGGCACCGCTTCCACCTACCAAAGCAACTAATTGTCCTGTTTCAATTACCAAAGAAACATCATCAAGGATAGCTTTTTCAGCGCCGCCTTTTACTTTGACAATTCGCCGCAACTGCTGAACATCAAGACGAACTTGACTACCATTATTTAATAATTCTAAATATTCTTTTGTATAAAGTAGAGAAAACGGACCGATTTGAATTTTACTATTATCGGTTAATTTTACCCGTTTAGAAATTCGTTCGCCGTTGACAAAAGTACCGTTACTGCTGGAATCTTGAATAAAATAACCATTTTGGCCATCCGGTAAAAGAGTTGCGTGTATGCGAGATACTGTAGGTGCATCCAACTGCATCGAAGCATAATCATCCGGTTTGGTAGCACGCCCTAAATGTATAGGAGATTGTTTTAAACCTTTGAAAACTAAACGCCGATTGCTAGGTATAGTAACTGGAGTATCAGTTGGATGAAAGTAAGTTAAATGAATTTGGTTATGAGCTGATTGTCCGATTTGAAGTTGCAATCCATCCTTCAATAAGCACCCAGTTGCATCAATTCGATTGCTATTAATAAAAATACCGTTGCGGCTAGGTTTTGTGCCATCGCCATCATAAAGCTGATAGTCTTTTCCTTCTTTTTTTAAGACAGCTTGTCTTCTAGAAACTACTTCCCAACCCACAGGAACATCTAAATCGGCCCATTCAAGTCCGCGTCCCAAGCGATGCTCATCTTCTTTCAGATAAAGCCGTAAAATGTGACCTTGATTATTTAATTCTAAATAAGGTTCGGGACTTACAAGCGTTGGTTTGTCAAAGCTATGAGTCATTTCAATTTTGGATTTTGGATTTTGCGGAAAGTTGGGGGTGTAGATTTTCTTCCCCCCAAACTTTCCAAGACAGATTTTAGATTTTGAAGACACTGTTAAATAGTGATTATCCCTATAAACAAGTGTCCGGGATTTAAAAATATGATTTATTTAGATTAAAGAATTACCAAGTTAAGCTGAAATTAATAGATGTAAAACTGTTATCTTTGAAGATAGCTACAATAGCTACATTGCAAAAAAATATTTTACGTAGAGGCACGACACCATAGTTGTCTAATTTTGAACTAATTCTGTAATTATTTGTGTCTATGTACTTAAAAAAAGCAGATATCGCCTATGTTAGTCAATAGGTATTCTGAAATAACACGTATATTTTATGAAATATTAAGTTATAAAGATATTTGTTAATGTTGATAATCAAATATGCAGCTGTTCAATTAAATTTAGAATAAATTTTGAAAAAAATATGTTTGCACGTGGGTTTGTGCGATTTGGATTTTTTATATTACTTACAGTTTTACCGATAGGATGCAATTCCTCAAATACAGTCCCAAAAAAAGTTACTGTAGGCGTAGTCAGCTATGGGGAAGAAGATATTTCACTTGATAAATACGAGGGCTTTAAAAACTATATTGGGGCACAAACAAAATCAATTGTAGAATTAGAACCCACTTACAACGAATTACAAGCTATCGACCAAATCCGTCGTAACCGTTGGGATATTGTTTTTGCACCTCCAGGTTTAGCGGCGATCGCCATTGATAAACAACTTTACGAACCTTTATTTTCAATGGGTGAAGTCAGCAGTAGACAGCGTTCGTTACTGATAGTCCGAGACGATAGTCAAATTAAGAAAATACCAGACTTGGCAAATAAAACCATTGCTTTAGGTCAAATAGGTTCTGCTGCTGGCTATTATGTTCCTTTGTACGATCTTTACGGTTTAACTCTGAGGGAAATCCGTTTTGCTCCCACTCCTAAAACAGCACTTCAATGGCTGAATGAAGGTAGTATTGATGCTGTTGCTTTATCTGAAAAGAACTTTGAAATTTATCGACGGCAATTAGCCCAAACAAAGTTTAGAATTATACATACTAGCCGATGGATTCCCCC
>JBCCLY010000747.1:0-2383 GCA_039026655.1 Cyanobacteria bacterium P01_C01_bin.38
ACGATAATTATGCAACAATAATTGTTGATGGTAAAACTATCACAGTAACAGCTAGAGATGTAACTTCTGGCGAAAGCGCCAACAACCAAGCTTACATCTGGGCAGACACAATTCGTCAGACAATTGCACAAGCTATAGAAGAAAGGAGTAAAGATTTTATTCGTAATACATTAATTTTAAGTATTATCCTTGTAGTGCTAACAATAGCGCTTCATTTTGTACTAGGAAAAGTGTGGGTAATATTGCAACGTAATGTTTCCCCACTGGTAACTTCCACAGGCACTTCCGATGAAAATCAACAGCAAAATAGCTTAAATTTGCTGTTAAAAGCCACCTTGTTTTTAACACGAACAGCACTTTGGGTAGGTGTAGCTCTTTATATTAGTAATCTATTTCCCGTAACGCGGCAATGGAGTTTTGATATTGCTGCTAGGCTACAATTTAGCCTGACTTCCCCAATTTTTAAAACTTTCTCAGTTACAAGTATTTTAGTTTTAATTGGTTTATTTTTGGGGTTGATTATTCTTTCGGGTGCTGTAACTAATATATTGCGATCGCGAATTTTGCGAGTATTGCGAATTAGTCGGGGAGCGCAAGAAGTTGTAGCAATTGTCTTTAAATATATATTTATTGGGATAGGTTCGGTTATCCTGCTGCAAATTTACGAAGTTGATTTAAGTTCCTTAGCGATTTTAGCTAGTGCTTTAGGTGTTGGTATTGGTTTCGGTTTTCAAGACATCGCTAAAAACTTTGGTAGCGGACTTGTATTATTATTTGAAAGACCAATTCAAGTAGGTGATTTTATTGAAGTTGGCAAATACATGGGTAGCGTAGAAAGCATTGGTGCCCGTAGTGTAACTATTCGTACTTTAGACCGTGTTTCAATAATTGTACCAAACTCGCGTTTTTTAGAAGATGAAGTAATTAACTGGAGTCACCACAATCCAGTTTCTCGTATTCATGTACCAGTAGGAGTTTCTTACAGCGCAGATGTGAAACTAGTTAAAAAAGCGCTTTTAGAAGCAGGAAAAAGTCATCCGGAAGTACTAACAGTACCTCAACCCCAAGTATTATTTACCGGATTTGGTGATAGTTCCTTAGACTTTGAACTATTAGCATGGATAAACGCACCCAGCCATCAAATATCAATTAAAAGCGATTTATGTTTCCGAATTGAAGCAAGTTTAAAAGAACATAATATTGAAATTCCTTTCCCACAAAGAGACTTACATTTACGCACCGGCGAATTAGCGATCAAGCTTTCATCAGAAGCAGAAAAAGCTTTAACCAAACAGCAGCAAAATGGTAGAAATGGGCATTAGGTAGTTGGTAGTTGGTAGTTGGTAGTTGGTAATTTTATTTTTATATAAATATTTTTAGTGGGAGCATAATGCTCCCTTTTTTTTATAAATCATCAAATAATCTATCTTCCCCTCTCCTTAATAAGGAGAGGGGTGCCCGGAGGGCGGGGTGAGGTTTATCGAATTGTATTAGTCAGCTAACAACATTCATATAAAAATAGCGGGCAAGATGCCCGCACCATGAAAAATCAACTTTAAAAACTTAAATAACTAATTACCTATTACCAACTACCCACTACCAACTACCTACTACCAACTACCCAATCCCCAATCCTAAATTGTCACCGGAGCTTCAATATAAATATTAGGTTCTTGCATAACAAACTCAATGCCAAAATTATTTAATTGGTGAGAAACCTTTTCGTTTGCTAAATCTACTAATTGCTTTCTCAATTCAAGAGAATTTTGATTTGAACCTAAAAGAAAGAAGGTTATTCTCGCTCTAGTACGTTCTGATTGTGCTTTATCGCTAGCAAGAAGATTCGTTGAAGAGTCAGTTGTTGCAGCAATATCAGCATCAGAATTATCGCTGAAAATTAAATTACAATCTAAGTCTAAGTTTTCAAAAACTACTTTTGTGCTATCAGGCTCCACTCCAAAAAGTGATTCCATACTGTCTTCAACTACTTGTCTTACCAAAGCCTGTCCTTTATCTAATAACTTTTGATTGAAGTCAAGATAAAGCAGTACCATAACTTTTTTACCGCGAGTCACATTTTCGATTTCTACATTCGCTAATATTGAATTCGGTACAATTATCAAAGTACTTTTTCCAGAAGAACGAATCTTTGTAGAACGAAAACCAATAGATTCAACTCGTCCATAAATACCTTCTGTAAACTTACCACCCGGTGGTAAATGAATATATTCACCTGTTGTAAAAGGTCTATCTAAATATATAACAATAGTACCTAAAAATTGCTCCAAAGTTTTCTGCGCTGCAAAAGCAACTGCTAATCCACCAACACCCAAACCAGCTATTAAACCAACTAGATTGTAATTCTTAAGCGCTGCGAAAACTA
>JBCCLY010000748.1:0-2379 GCA_039026655.1 Cyanobacteria bacterium P01_C01_bin.38
AGTAATACCGTCATTGCTCGTTGGAATCCGGTAACTCAACAGCCAGAAACTTTAAATATACCGGAATTATCCGTTCAACAAGGTTTGAATCCGCCGTTGATTCCTAGTTTGCTATATGTGGAAGATGCATCTAAAACACGAGTTTTGGTTGGACAACAGGTAAGGAATCGCGGTGTAGATATTAAAGGTGATTCGCGATTTTTTCGCAGTTTCAAACGCGGAATTGGTGCTGATATTCAAGGTTTTTTACCGGAATTAGAAGGACACAATATTACTATTGAAAGAGATGGGGAATGTAATTTACAAAAAGTAATAGAACAATAATCTTCTAATGAAGAATCTTTTGATTCTTTAGTTAAAACTGTTCCCTTATAACGATATGTTTTGTACCTCATTAAGATGAAATCTGCTGTAAGTTTCAATACATAATCTTTTGAAGGGAATAGCAGCTATACCGGAATCCTCTTTAGCGGTAGAATTAATTTCGTGGCGTATCCACAATTCTGGGAGACGTAGCGCAGTGCTACGTCTCTACATTAGTTGTATACTTAATTCAATTTTTATATTTTATTGAGAAAAAATGGCAATAGCAATTGATTTTGGCACTAGTAATACCGTCATTGCTCGTTGGAATCCGGTAACTCAACAGCCAGAAACTTTAAATATACCGGAATTATCTATTCAGCAAAGTTTGAATCCGCCGTTAATTCCTAGTTTGCTATATGTGGAAGATGCATCTAAAACACGAGTTTTGGTTGGACAACAGGTAAGAAATCGCGGTGTAGATATTAAAGGTGATTCGCGTTTTTTTCGCAGTTTTAAACGCGGAATTGGTGCTGATATTCAAGGTTTTTTGCCGGAATTAGATGGACACAATATTACTTTTGAAAGAGTTGGGGAATGGTATTTACAAAAAGTAATTGAACAATTATCTTCTATGGAAGGTGGTTTGGATTCTTTAGTTTTAACTGTTCCCGTAGACAGCTTTGAAGCTTATCGTCACTGGTTAGGAAAAGTTTGCGAACCTTTAGCCGTGGAACAGGTGCGGATGTTAGATGAACCCACAGCAGCAGCTTTGGGCTATGGTTTAGCCGAAGAAGATTTGTTATTGGTAGTTGACTTTGGTGGCGGAACTTTAGATTTATCTTTGGTACGTTTGGATAAAAGCGTGCAGCAGCAAAGTAATAAACCTTTGGGATTTTTACTCAAATTTGGCAATAAATCCTTAGCAGAAAATTCCAAACAAAAAGTAAAAACCGCTCGCGTACTTGCAAAAGCCGGTCAAAATTTGGGCGGCACAGATATTGATAATTGGTTAACCGATTACTTTTCAAAAAATCAAGGTTTAGCGATAAGTCCGTTAACAACAAGATTAGCTGAAAAAGTCAAAATTCAACTTTCCACGCAAAATCAAGCCAGCGAAGTTTATTTCAATGACGAAACATTTGAAAGTTACGAATTAGAATTAAACCGCGATGCTTTTGAAAGTATTTTGCAAGAAAATTCCTTTTTTGCAATGCTTGACGAATCGATGGCGCAATTATTGCAGCAAGCACGCCGCCAAGGAATAGAAATAGCAGATATTAACGCCGTTTTGTTAGTTGGCGGTACCTCGCAAATTCCCGCAGTGCAGACATGGATAAAAAATTACTTCGATGCCGATAAAATTCGTAGCGAACAAGCTTTTGAGGCGATCGCCCACGGAGCATTGCAGTTAGCTCAAGGTGTGGAAATCAAAGATTTTCTGTACCACAGCTACGGAATTCGGTACTGGAATCGCCGTCAAAACTGTCATAGCTGGCATCCGATTATAAAAGAAGGGCAGCCTTACCCAATGAATAAACCAGTAGAATTATATTTGGGTGCTTCCTTAGAAAATCAACCCAGCATAGAAATGATTATCGGAGAATTGGGAGCAGAAAGCGGCGGCACCGAAGTTTATTTTGATGGCGATCGCTTAATCACTCGTCGTGCAGAAAGTAGTGAAACTACAGTAAAACCCCTTAACGACAGCGATGGTGCGAGAAGCATTGCTAATTTAACACCACCAGGATTTCCCGGCAGCGATAGAGTTAAGGTTTTTTTAGAAGTTGATAGTGAGAGGTTTTTAAGAATTACCGTTGAAGATTTATTAGCTGGTGAAACGCTGTTAGAAAATCAAATTGTAGTGCAGTTGAGTTAATTTTATTTGGGCATTGGGGATTGGGCATGGGGCATTGGGGATTGGTAATTGGTAGTTGGTAATTGGTAGTTGGTAATTGGTAATTAGATATTGGGCATAAGTCATAATATTCTTGTGGGATGGGCATCCTTGCCCGTCCGATTTAGGTACTGAAATTTGTTATCAAAGCCATGCAAAGTACAGAAACTACAATCGAA
>JBCCLY010000749.1:0-2375 GCA_039026655.1 Cyanobacteria bacterium P01_C01_bin.38
AAATTTCCTTACAGGTACTCAAAACTTCTCTTCCTGCTTCCGTTAAATAGATACGCTTTCCAACGTATTCAAATAGAGGTACTCCTACAGCTTGCGTAAGATGCTTTACCTGCATCGATACGGTGGGCTGAGTTACAAATAATTCTTCAGCTGCGCGAGTAAAGCTAGAGTGCCTAGCAGCAGCTTCAAACACCTGCAATTGGTCTAAAGTAATCGACTTTAAGAGAGTATCTTTCTGTCTAATATCCCCTACATAACTTTTCATAAAATTATTATTAGCGATTATTACGTTGATAGTTAACGATTTCACAGCGAAGCTGCCAACTTTGGGCTAGATACAGTTTTTATTACCCATATGTATAGAATTCATGACTAAAACAACATTTGTGTTGCTTTAACTTAATATACATTACTTTAACAACATTTACGTTGCTAAAGTTTAATTAACTTAACATTAACTATAGTTATTGCTCTTGTATGTGTGTGGCAGAAGATATATGAGCTATAAATCTTTTTTGCGAGGATTACAAAATTAGCTGCACTGATAATGGTAAAGTCACCATTGAATCTGTTGCGGCGCTTGCCATCGAAATTGTATATGTTTCGTAAAAATTCAATGTATTAATAAACCAGGTTTTCACCACAACTTATTTCTTAATTGTTTCTTAATTTGTCTGGTTTTGATGACATGAAAGAAAATGTATTCCTAAAGATATATTTTTAAAATGGCGTTTGAAAATCATTTATGGAAAATCATCAGGCACCTGTGAATATGAGGCTGTAATCGCGTCAAACATCCGTATTTAGAGGAGTTACGGTAAGATATATTGCTACGGCGGGAAAAAAACCCAAAAATAATGTCAAGCAAAACAAGGTGATATAAGCACGTTGGGCATAGTGGCAAGTTATAATTTTTTTGCGGATAACCATAAAAAAAATAATTATGAGTAACCCCCTTGTGCAAGCATTTTTCGTAGGCAGAGCTGCTGCTGAAGTGATTAATGAGCGCCTTGAAGGCGCTTTTACAGATGCTTTAAGCGAATTAGGTAAATTAGATGCCGAGCTAAAAGAGCATATGCGCTCCTTTACTACTGAAGTTATGGAGCGAGCAGAACGTTCAGCAGATTCTGCTGGTGCTGGGAGTGGTACCTATAGTGCCCCCACAGGAACTGGAGAAACTAGTTCGGAACCTCTAGACTTGCAAGCAATGATTGACGAATTACGAGCAGAAATTGCTGTATTGCGTACTGAATTGCAGCGCCATCGTAGCGGTTCCGTTTAAAGAAGCAGAAAAAATCGCAAATTGATAATAAAAGGAAATATAAAGGGGTATTTCCGTTGGTCAGAATGCCGAGTACTAGGAGATAATATCTCTTAGTTTTTGCTCGGTTGAAAATCAACGGCTTTGCAAAAGCTATGGAAAAGGGTTATTCAGATAACGCATACCGTTGGAACCGCAAAAATTATTCTAGCAGGCGACGCTTCGTTGACATTTGGTCATTCGTACTAACTTTAATGCTTAGGCTTTGGCTATACAACAAATCTTGGAGCTATCGCGGGGGAGCCACTGAAACCAAAAAAGCTGCCAGAAGAAAATGGCAAGCAGTTTGGATTCGTAACACTCTGCTAGATTTAGGACCTACTTTTATTAAAGTAGGCCAGTTGTTTTCTACTCGTGCCGATATATTTCCGAGTGAATATGTAGAGGAACTAACCAAGCTTCAAGATAAAGTCCCAGCTTTTAGTTACGAGCAAGTAGAAGAAATTATAGAATACGAACTCGGAAAGAAAATCCCCGATTTGTTCGCTTCTTTTGAACCTATTCCTTTAGCTGCTGCTAGTTTGGGACAAGTTCATAAAGCTGTGCTGCATTCTGGGGAAGCGGTTGTTGTTAAAATACAGCGTCCGGGATTAAAACAACTTTTTGAAATTGATTTAAAAATCCTTAAAGGTATTACAAGATACTTTCAAAATCATCCGAAATGGGGAAGAGGAAGAGATTGGGTTGGTATCTATGAAGAATGTTGCCGGATACTTTGGGAAGAAATTGATTATCTGAACGAAGGTCGTAATGCCGATACTTTCCGCCGTAATTTCCGCGCTCAAGAATGGGTGAAAGTTCCTCGCGTTTACTGGCGCTATGCTTCGCCAAGAGTCTTGACGTTAGAATACGTTCCTGGTATTAAAATTAGTCAGTACGAAGCTTTAGAAGCAGCAGGTTTGGATCGAAAGGTTCTTGCTCGTCAAGGAGCCGAAGCTTACCTGCATCAATTGCTCAATAATGGCTTCTTTCATGCCGACCCCCATCCCGGTAACATTGCTGTTAGTCCAGATGGTGCGTTAATATTTTATGACTTTGGCATGATGGGACGAAT
>JBCCLY010000750.1:0-2374 GCA_039026655.1 Cyanobacteria bacterium P01_C01_bin.38
GGGCATTACTGCATCTGTAATCACCAAATCTGGTTGAATTTGAATAATTTTGTTTAGCCCTTGCTGTCCGTTTTCTGCTGCAATTACTCGGAAACCCAAAGGTTCTAATATATTGATGACTACATCACGGTTTGACTGATTGTCATCTACTACGACAATTGTTAAGCGATCGCCTTGATAACCAGTAATTCTGAAGGACGAAAATTCTGCTTGAGCAGTCCATTCATGAGCGAGGGGTAGTTCTAAATCAAACCAGAAAGTACTGCCTTCTCCTAATACGCTTTCAACTTGAATCTCTCCTCCCATCAAGTTCGTAATTTGGCGGCTAATTGCTAGCCCCAATCCCGTACCTTCGGCATTACGCTTGTGTTTACCAGCTTGCTCAAAAGGTAAGAAAATCTTTGTGAGCTTATCTGGAGGAATACCGATACCACTGTCTTTTACTAAAAAACGAATCTGACTTTGATGGGCATTGAGTGCATTTGACAATACCTCAACCCGGAAAATTACGCCTCCCTTTCCAGTAAATTTAACAGCATTGCTAAGTAAATTAAGCAACACTTGTCTCAACCGTTTATCGTCGGCACGGACAGCAGTAGGTAGTTGCCCCTGGGGTTGATAATCAAGAAAAATACCTTTTTGTTCTGCTTTAATACGACAAATATCAACGGTAGCAGTTAAGAAATTACTCAAATGGAAATCCTGGGGATAAAGTTCCATTTTTTGTACTTCTAATTTGGAAAAGTCGAGAATGTCGTTAATTAATGTCAGCAGATGAGAAGCGCATTGGTAAATAGTAGTTAATCCTTGTCGGTGTTTATTCTCCATTTTGGAGTCGCGCTGGAGGATTTGAGTGTAGCCTAATATTCCGTTAAGAGGCGTTCTCAATTCATGATTCATGTTGGCAAGAAATTCACTTTTGGAACGGTTAGCAACTTCTGCGAGTTCTTTTGCTTGCTGTAATTCGGTAGTTCTTTCTGTAACTCGTTGCTCTAAATCCGCGTTTGCGGCTGCCAACTCAACTCCCATCTGCTGCAATTCTGCTAATGCCTGCTGCCGTTTTCCCCAAAAATTTGCTAGCAACCATAAAGTCAAGCTTAAAAATCCCGTTACTCCCATATAATAAGTCAGCAGAATCGGCAGTATATTACGTACTTGCTTTTCTAATGCTGCCCTTGGTACAAAGGTAATCAACTTCCATTTGTAGGAATTAACATCCATATCTGAATTCAAACCAGACAGCTTAAAAATTCCAGTACTCGATTTTGAACTCCAAATATCTTTTAAAGGGTAGATTGTTGTAAAGCTAAATAAGCCATGTGGCGTGGATAATTCCCCAGTTTCAAGGTTTGATATCTGCTTCCATACTTGAGGAAACCTATTGGCAAAGGTGATATTTTTGCGTTCTTCATACATGAATCCCCACTCATCTTCGGGTTTTATACTCTTTAACCAATAGCCCTGTTGATTAACCAGAAAAGTGTCACCGATAGTAGTAGTTTCTTGTTTTAATTCGTTTAAAATATCTTGAGCAAGATAATTGAGAACAACTATACCTTGCATTTTTCCACGATCGAAAATAGGCGTGGTAAAGCGAATCATCGGTTTGATTGGTTGCTCAATCTTCCCTTGCTCTACGTTTAAATCCATTGGCGAAATAAAAACTTCTCCCTCTCCCAAGGAAAGGCTATTCTCAAACCAGTAACGCCCAGATTTATTTTGTAAAAGTTCCGAAGGCACAATTGCGGGTTTTCCCTGATTAAAATTTACCCTTACCCTTTCTTTTCCAGTAATATCAAGAATGCGTATCTGATCGAACACCTCTTTTTGCTTTGATATCACCAGAAATTTCTTAGCAAGTAATTTTTGATACTTATCTAATTTTATTAATGAAGTTTGAGGATTTAATAGAATATCTTCCTCATCAGACATTGCCAAAATCATTAAATCCGCCCGGATGTGACTAAAATGGTTTGCCAAACCTTGTGCTTTGATATGAATACTCTGTTGTTGAGCAATTGCAATCTCGCGGCGATCGCCATACTTTTTGTTTTCATAGATCCCTACAAATACAATTCCCATAAAAACCGCTACTGGTAAAAACATACCGAGAAACGGCTTGATAATCTTTATAGACATGGTGAGACTCCTTTCAAGTCTTCAAGTCAAAAATGCACTATGGCGCTAAGAATCGGTTAAAGGTTAAAGGTTTATTAGTGTCTTAACCAGCATTACGTAACGCTATATAGATAATTCCCAATACTGGGGCGAATGTAACATTTAAGACTATAAATATGGGAAGTATGCTAGCTCGTAAGCTGTCGCGCATTTAATTTGTATTTTTCTAGCGGGCAAGATGCCCGCACTACAAAAC
>JBCCLY010000751.1:0-2367 GCA_039026655.1 Cyanobacteria bacterium P01_C01_bin.38
ATAATAATCAACTAAATATTGCGGTAAAAAGTGCAGCATATCCTGCATTAATAATGTTGGGGGAATTCCTGCGGTACCGATAGGAAATACATCGGCGTAAAGGATTCCATAATGAAAATCTTTTTGCTCTGAAGGTACTTGCTTTGCTTGAGCGTTATAAGATTTTGTACCCCGGAATGGAGATGTACGATAAAAGATTGCTTCTACATAAGGTAGTGCTGCTTCATATAACCATACGAAACCTTTTGATTTGGGAATCACTTCGTAACACTCTTTCCCAACATAAACATGATGATATATTGGACGGCCTGCAACTGCAAAAATACCGTTAACTAAAAAATCCATCGCTTCGGGTACGGTTGTCAGTTTTCCTTCGTCGTACATATCCGACATCTCAAAGAAAACTGGTGCCATTACTTCCCAAAATAATCCTAAATTGGAATAATAGGAAGCTTGACGACATTGCTCTAAAAACATATCTGGAAACAGTTTGTAGAGCAACTGCATTGGTGGATTGCCTTTAAAATAAGCTTTTATTGCTCTATCTGCATTTTGTTTATATTCTTCAGTATCTAAAAAATCGTCAAATTTACCCATACCCATATCTTTACCATGCCAAAGCATGGCTCGCATACAGGCTTCGGCAAATTCCATGTTAATTCTGTCGTGAAACAAATGATGCCATATTTTTGGCATTTTTGTGGTTTCACCTTTTTCAATAAATTCTAAAAGTTCGGGGTGTGCTGTGGCTTCACCGCGCCAAACTCTTAAATCAGCATCATCGCCTGCATAATGATTATGTCTTTGTAAATACTCTTTAGGTAGGAAATATTTAAAAAAGGGAAAAGGATTTAAAAATTCTCTTTCAGCAATATAAAGCAAATCTCGCCAATAGAAATCCATCGGTACGGCATATGCTTTGTAAATACCGATAATTTGCATCAAGTTTTCTGGGTTATCCGGTAACATCGAACCACCAGCTTCTAAGCGGTGAATTATTTCTGCAAATTCGTGATTTGATGGCGGTAGTTTTGCTGTTGTTTTATCAGGTGTTTGTACCATATTAGTTGATAGTTGATAGTTGTTAGTTGATAGTTGATAGTTATTAATTGTTAGTTGATAGTTGATAGTTGATAGTTGTTAGTTGTTAGTTGTTAATTGTTTTTATTATTTTTTCGGGTTGAACATTGTTGAGTAAAAAAACCGCAGAGGAAGAGGTGAGAGAGGGGAGAGGGAGAAGAGGAGGGAAGAATAAATAAATAAATAACTCCTAACTCCTAACTCCTAACTTTTAACTCCTAACTCCTAACTCCTAACTCCTAACTCCTAACTGTTTACTGATTCAAAGCTACTTTTGGAGTTACGCTTTTTTGAATTGCTGGAATATTGGCAACCATTTGGGTGGTTGTGGGTTCACTCCAGCGCACTAAATAAGTAGGTTGTATTCCCAAAAATATAATTACACCGGCTAAAATAAATGCTGGCATTTTTTCGTGCCAAAAAACTTTGGGGTAGTAAGCTAAATCGTTGTCGAGTTTGCCGAAACAGGTACGATTAAGCAGAATTACAAAGTAAACTGCGGTTAAACCCGTAGCGACAACACACAATATTGTTTGAATTGGAAAGACTGGGAAGCTACCTTGAAATGCGATAAATTCGGCTACAAATCCTGTCATACCTGGAATCCCGGCGCTAGCCATTCCGCCTAATACCAGCAAAGCACTAATAACTGGTAAACCTCTAACTGGACTCATTAAACCATTAAGCTTATCTAATTCGCGAGTTCCAACTTTGGCTTCTACGACTCCTACTAAATGGAATAGAATGGCTAAAATTATACCGTGGCTGAACATTTGAGCAACGGCACCTACCATTGATAACGCCGTACTTGCCGCAGCTGCTAACAGTATGTAGCCCATGTGCCCGATGGAACTATATGCCACCATGCGCTTGATATCTTTTTGAGCGATCGCCGTTACTGCTCCATAAATTGCGCTGATTGCTCCCCAAATTGCTAAAGTTGGTGCTACGGTACTCCAAGCTTCGGGGAATAAACCCAATCCAAACCTTAATAAACCATAGGTTCCCAGTTTTGCTAATACTCCACCTAAAAGAATAGCGATGGGTGTGTTTGCTTCTACATAAGCATCCGGCAACCATGTATGTAAAGGTATTAAGGGTATTTTGATGCCAAACCCTAATACTATTCCTGCTAATAAAATCAGTTGCAAAGTTGCGGATAAAGTTTGGGTAGAAATAGCATCGTAATCGAAACTAGAAGATCCACTTAGCCAAACCAAACCTAAGAAACTGGCTAAAATTAAAGCTCCAGAAACGGCGGTATAGATCAGGAATTTGATACCCGCA
>JBCCLY010000752.1:0-2362 GCA_039026655.1 Cyanobacteria bacterium P01_C01_bin.38
GCTTTGTGCTGTGGGGATTTCAATTAAATTTAAAGATATTAATTCGGGAGGCTTATTTAAACTTTTAGCTAACATTTCTACAAAATAATTTTGTTCTCCCGGCGTATATAATTCGCTGGTAAAAATATGCAGTTGAACCATCAATCTTTGATTGAGTTCGCGGGTTGATATTTGACTAATAAAAGAACGCGGTTCGTTGTTGAGTGAAGAAGAAAATTCTTCTTGCCAAATACTTCTCACTGCCGAATTTATATTATTTTCTTGCTGTTTAATAAATATTTCTTGTCTGAGTTGAGTAAATGACTGATAAAGTGGAATTAAAATAGTTGAAATAGTGAATAAAATCAATAAAAATCTACCGGGAAGGCTACCAATTTTTTTAAGACGTTTTGATTCGGGAAATATTTCTAAAAGATGTTTTACCCATATAGCTTCCCTATGTTCTCTTCGCCATTCTCTAATTTTTTGTTTTGTTCTTACGCTATCAATATGTAAAGCCAGAAAAACACTCATTGCGGTAAAAGTAATTGCTACCAAATTGGTGAAAAACAACAATCCACCACCTCTAGCAACCCGCAATCCATTAATCATATTTACGCTGAGTGCAATACCAAATCCATAGCCAACAACACATAAAGGCGGCATCAAAGCAACAGCAATCGCAACTCCAGGAATAGAAGTAGCAACCCCTTGCGGCTTCTTACAAATTGCCAGGGAACCCACAGCACCCGAAAATAATGCTACTACCAAATCCAGAATATTAGGTTGAGTACGCGCCAAAATTTCCGGAGTCATTTCCTTGAAAGGCAGTACCGAAACCAGAAACACCGCAAACACAATCGCAACCAAACAAGAAAGCCCAAGTTTGATAACTGCCCGTATAGCCAAAATCACATCACCAGCAGCCAAAGCCAAACCATTACCCAAAATACTTCCCATCAAAGGAGAAATAAGCATCGCTCCAATAATTACCGCAGGGCTATTAAGCACCAACCCCACAGTAGCAATACCAGCAGCAAAAATCACCTCAATCCAATAGCTAACATCTCTAAAGCTTACAGATTCGCATATACCCAGATAAACCTCTTCCTTACGCGCAGCATCAATATGTAAATTATCCGAAAGCCTATCTCGAATACCAACCGTTTGATGTTCTTTATCTTGATTCATAACTTCTAGGGAGTAGGGAGTAGGGAGTAGGGAGTGGGCATGGGTAATTGGTAGTTGGTAGTTGGTAATTGGGAATTAGGAAAGATTTTTAAGGTAGCGATGTAAGTTGGCTTATAATTCTTAACTCCTAACTCCTAACTCCTAACTCCTAACTACTCCCTACTCCCTACTCCCCACTCCCTGTTAACTGTTTTTTATACTATGCGCCAAAGTATCGTAAATATATAGTGGTGTGATACTAAGTTGCACCATGTTGCACCATTGGTAATAAAATTTTTGAGAAGAATAAAAAAGATACAAATATTTTATGAGTGAAGATTTAACCCAACAATGGTTGACGGAAATTCAATCGATGAAACAGCAGATAGCCCAGCTAAAAGCCGAACAAATTGCTCAGAGGGAAAGCGCAGAGAAATGGCGTAAACTTTACAACACAGAAGCCGAACAACGCCGTACCGATTCTCAACTTTTTCAGCAAACAGTTGCTTCTTTAAAAGCAGAAATTCAACAATTAAAAGGTATAGAAGATGCCACACTTCCCGACAGCGATACAGCAATAGCCATTCAGCAAGAAGTAGCCCAACTATCTTCATTAGAAGAATTGAAAACCAAATTAACCGTTTCTTTGAAAGAGCGCGATAGGCTTTTACAAGCATTAAAAACCGAACAAGACAAACATTCCCAAACCCGTCAAAGTCTAACCACCGCATTAGGAGATGCTATCGATGGTTTGAAAAAACATAAATCGGTTAACAGTTAGGAGTTAGGAGTTAGGAGTTAGGAGTTGGGGATTGGGCATGGGGGATTGGGAATTGGGGATTGGGAATAGGTAATGGGTAATTAACAATAGGTAATAATCAAGAATAAATAATTTCTGACTCACTACTTTTTAATTATTAATATTAACTCCTAACTCCTAACTCCTAACTCTTAACTCTTAACTCTTAACTCCTAACTATTGCCAATGCCCCATGCCCCATGCCCCATGCCCCATGCCCCATGCCCAATCCCCAATCCCCAATCTTAATCAATCGCTTCAAGAATTTTGTCGAATTGAAAGTTTTCGGCGAAGTGTGTAATTACTTTGGTTAGATGGGTATCTTCTGGGGGGTTTTCTTCTAATAAATCGAAACTAAGGTTGTCGCTACATATGGCTGCTGCTTGTCGTATTTTTGCTGTCCATTGTGGGGAC
>JBCCLY010000753.1:0-2335 GCA_039026655.1 Cyanobacteria bacterium P01_C01_bin.38
GTAGGTTCAATACTGATTAATTGTCCGTCTTGCTCGTCTGTTAAAACGTATAAACCACCATCGGGACCTTGACGGACATCGCGAACTCTTCGACCGATGGGAATCGATTCTTCTTTGAGAACATTGCCGTTTTCATCCAAATCGATGCGGCGAACATCGCGAGAAACTAAACCACCTGCAAATAAATCTCCTTGCCATACTCCAAAGCGATCGCCCGAATAAAATGCTAGTCCCGAAGGTGCGATAGAAGGAGTCCATACTACTTTTGGTTCTGGTACTCCCGGACGGGATTTAACGTTGGAAACAGGTCCTCCGGAGTATTCATCACTGTAACTAACTTCTGGCCAACCATAATTTTTACCGGCTTCCATTAAATTAAGTTCGTCGCCGCCTCTGGAACCATGTTCTGTTGACCACAACTTGTTATTAACTGGATCTACGGTCATTCCTTGAATATTGCGGTGTCCGTAACTGTATATAGCCCCCTCAGCATTATTAGATGTAGCGAAGGGGTTGTCTTTGGGTACGGAACCGTCATCGTTTAAACGAACAACTTTACCAAAATGAGAGTTAAGATTTTGGGCTTGTTTGCGAATAAAGTCCCCATTTAATCGAGTCGGTGGATTACCGCCATCTCCAATGGCTACTAACATCGTATTATCTGGTAGCCAAACGATGCGCGAACCAAAATGTTGACCACCTGATTTTGCTTGAGAAACCTGGAAAATAACCTCCCAGTCTTTTAAAGTTGAGCCATCGAGTGTAGCTCTAGCAACTCTGGTGCGGTTGGCTTGATTAGTACCGTGAGAATAGGTAAAGTAAACCTTTGCATTTTTCTCAAAATCCGGATGTACCGAAACATCCATCAAACCCCCTTGATTAACCGCAAAAACTTCCCCTTGCGGAATTCCAGCCACAGGATTGGGGTCTAAAGTTCCATTACGAACGATTCGCACCCTTCCCGGACGCTCGGTAATTAATATTGTTTTATCTGGAAGCCATGCCATACCCCAAGGTCGCTCTAAACCTTGCAATACCGTTGTAGTTTTGAAATTTTTCGCTTCAGTTACATTATTATCTGAAAACAGCGGTTTATTAGATGATGGGCTATTAGTATTTTGTGCGGTAGTTGATTGATTTGAGCTTTGTGCAGAAGAAGAATTATCTGTAGAAGAACAAGCTGCAACAGTTAAGAGAACAATTGCACTTAACGCTGCTGTTATTGGGCGAATGATATGAGTTTTCATCAGTTATCAGTTTATAAGATGCATCAACTTGTAATTAATTTATGAGCTATTTTGACAAACATAATTAGCTACAATCGCAAAACTGTTTTTGAGTGTGACAAAAAAACATGACAACAAAATGACAGCCAATTAAAAACTTATAACTTTGTAATCAAACTTAAATATTGTGTTTAGTTTAGTAATGGTAATAGGACAAACGTAGGGTGCTGTGACGGTTACGAAAATATATCAAATATAATCAACCATTGTGCGGATACCGTCACGCACCATATCTTAAAATTCAAAACTAGTATCCGGCGGTTAAAACCGCTACTACACAGGCAAAGTCCCTCCGGGTATCTCCTATGTCCTGTCGGACACGCTGCGCTAACGGAGACGCTTAGTCTGACGACTCACTGCGTGTTCAGCTTGCTGACTCGTTAGAGTAACGCTAACGCGCTTATTGGGGGACGGAAACCGACACCCCCAACTAGTCTCACCACCTGCGTGGACTATTAGATTTTTAACCCTGGTCGCCGGGTTTTGCTTGTGTAGACGCGGTTTCAACCGCCAGTTCGAGTATTCAATTAGACTTTCAAAACATCCTCTAATGATGAAAGCATCGTTATCTTGTCGCGAAATCGAAAAGAAACCGGGTTTCTAACACTGGCACAGTATGTAAGTTAATTTAGAAATTTATCTAAAAAGGAATGCAAGAAACTCGATGCTTTATTCAGCGGTGAAAAGCAATTTACCTATCGGGATTTATTACCTTTTGTTCTCAATGATGATGGAGAAAAATTAATTGTTTTAGATCGAGATGGTAAAACTCAATTAATGGTAAATGAAGGTGGTAAAACCAAGCAATCAAGATATAATTTATTTTCTGTAAAAGTGTTGCAAACATTCAATACTGAGTTACAATCTCGGATGAGTTTGGACAATTGGGCTTATTTAAAAACAAAACAAAATTATGTTTTAGCTTTAACAGAGCAAATTGAATCTTATGCTGATGCAGAAATATTTCAACAAGCTGCCGAAGAAATTAGAGCAGGGCAAAATCGAACTATGAATAGCGCATATGCTTTAAGAATTCTTCGTTATGTTGA
>JBCCLY010000754.1:0-2333 GCA_039026655.1 Cyanobacteria bacterium P01_C01_bin.38
ATAATGTAGTTCATTTAACTAAACGTAAAGGGATTGAAATAATAAACTCGCTTCCTTTTCCCAATTCTGAAATACATTTTATTTCTCCCTTATGGTTATCAACTATTATTTGATAACTAACTGCTAAACCCATTCCAGTACCTTTTCCTACTACTTTTGTAGTAAAGAAGGGATCAAATAAACGTTTGCTTACTTCTTCGGTTATTCCGATACCATTATCAAGAATGCGAATAAGAGCTTTGCTATCTAATATTTCTGTAACAATTTTAATTTGAGGATTTAATTCTTTTTCTAATGCATCAATAGCATTACAAAGTACGTTCATAAATACTTGATTTAACTGTTTAGGATAACACTCTACTTTTGGTAGTTGAGCATATTCTTTTATCACTTTAATCTCTTTTCTATCGGAAGTTATATTGAGACGATGCTGTAATAACTGTATAGTATTATCGATACCTGTATGAATATCTATACGTTTATAATTTGCTTCGTCAAGGTGAGAAAAGTCTCTTAAGGATTGCACTATTTTACTAATTCTTTCGGCTCCTTGATTCATTGACTCAAGCAAGTTAGGAAAATCTTCGATTATATAATCTAAATCAATATCATCTATATGTTGGTTAATTTCTGCTACGGCTTGGGGATAATTTTTTTGATATAAATCAACTAAAGTTAGTAAATCTCTTAAATAAACTACTGCTGCTTCGATATTTCCATAAATAAAGGTGGTAGGATTATTAATTTCATGGGCTATACCTGCAACTAAACTATCCAAAGATATCATTTTTTCGGAAAGCAATAATTGAGCTTGAGTTAGTTTCAATTCTGCAAGGGTTTTTTCTAATTCTTGGGCTTTATTTCGCTCTCGTGATTCTGACTTTTGAAGTGCTTCTTCTGCTCGTTTGCGCTCGCTGATATCTCTGGCTACCCAAACTACTTGAGTTTCGCAAATAGGAGAAATGCTTGCGCTAAACCAAAATTTATTGTCTTCTACAATAAGACTGTAATCATAATGAATAGTTGTTACCGATTTTAAAGCTTGCCGAACTTTTTCCAACCAGCTTAATTGCGATTGCTCTTGAAAAAACTGTTCTACTGTTTCCCCAATTAAATCTACATCCCTATTATCGGAATGACTATAGTTAGTTGGGATGATTTCTACATTACTCAGTACATTTCCGTCAGCATGGATAATAAGTACTATGTCCGACATTGCTTCAAAAATTGCTCTTACTTTTTTTTCAGAGCTACGCAGCTTTTGTTCAAGTAAATCGCGCTCGGACATATTTTACACTGAGACTAGAAGCAATAAAAATATAGGTAGGTTTTCTGGCGTTGCTGATTTAATGTATGAAACTGATTTGCTGGATAATCGAAACCCTTGTAGAGACGCGATATAATGCCCTATCGGGCACGCTTCGCTAACGCGTCTCTACATTTAAATTCATACCTGAATCAGCAACGCCGGTTTTCTCATCTTCTAAAACCTAACTCACTATAGCAGAATCATTTAGGAGTAGGTTGGTGTCGAAAATTATAGCTAGGGCAAGGGAGTAGGGAGTAGGGAATAGGGAGTAGGAAGTAGGCAGAGTTTCCTCAAAAGTTTTTTCTTTTAGAAAACTTTTATAGTCATTCCTGCGGAAAAAACATATGATTGGTAGTGCGAGCATCTTGCTCGCTGACAGCTAGCGAGCAAGATGTATGTCCTCCGGACACGCTCCGCTAACGCACTACGGAAATTAATTGGAATCACTATAAGGAAAGCCGTCGTAATAGGAGTAAGGGTTTCAACCTAATTTACCATCAGGTGAGATAGTTCAGTTTATTTGTGCCGACTTACTTATAAGCAATAAAAATCCCTTTGAAAACTGACTAATATTTTCAGGACTTACGCAATTGTCACAACACTCGGCTGGTGCGTGACACACAAAGCATCGTTACTGCGTTCAGCATTGTTCAAAGTGTCACAGCACCCTACAAAAAAATGTGCCGGTTGCGTAAGTCCTTATTTTATCTTCCGGAGATTTAGAGTTAGCTATTGTTAGCAGCAAAAATTGTTTTACTTTGATAAGCATTTTTTATAGCCAACCAATTGTTAGCAATGGGCATTCGCCAGCCAGTGCCGAAGGCTCTATCAGTAATTTTGATTCCTGGAGGTGCTTGCCGCCGCTTAAATTCTGCACGAGTCACCATTTTAATAACTCGGTTGACAACTGCGACATCATGCCCTGCTGCAATTATTTGTTCTGCTGATTGATAATCGTTAATTAAACGCTGCAAAATATCGTCTAAAATTTCGTAATCTGGTAATGAATCACTATCAATTTGAT
>JBCCLY010000755.1:0-2331 GCA_039026655.1 Cyanobacteria bacterium P01_C01_bin.38
AAACAGGCTTCTATAGTACTCGCAGTACTCATCAATAAAATCTACTGTGGGTTTGGGTTGACGACGCTCAACCATAGTACCTGTAAGTATTTTGACTTATCCATCATTTATTCTCTCACAAAAGTGACAAAAGAGGGTTAATATTAATTATCAAATTAATTATCAATATTATTGTTTCCCCTACTCCCTACTCCCTACTCCCTAATAAAAATTCTTCTTCCTATGCAAGCTGGTAAAAAAAATTCTCCAGGAAAAACTTTATTAATTCCTCAGTTAATTGTCGGTTTGGGAAATCCAGAACCTAAATACGATAAAACGCGTCACAATATTGGTTTTGCTGCGATAGATGCTTTATCGCGTTCGTGGCAAGCATCTTTAAGCGAAAATCGTAAATTCAAAGGCGAGTACGCTGAAACAACTGCACCTGGAGGCAAAAAAGTTTATTTACTCAAGCCTTTAACCTACATGAATCTTTCGGGACAATCAATAGGTGCGGTACTTTCTTGGTACAAGTTGAAGCCGGAATCCGTATTGGTTATTTATGACGATATGGATTTACCCGTGGGAAGAGTTCGCTTGCGTTTATCCGGTGCTGCTGGCGGGCATAACGGCATGAAAAGTACTATTTCTCATCTCAATTCCAAGAATTTTCCCCGTTTGCGTATTGGCATCGGCAGACCAAAAAATCCCGCAACCAGCGAAAATGGTACTGTTTCTCATGTTTTAGGAAAGTTTTCTCCCGAAGAAAATGAAGTAATGTCCTCAGTGATTAATTATACAGTTGAATGTGTCGAATTATGCCTGAAAAAAGGCGTAGAAAAAGCAATGAATGATTGTAATCGTAAGAATTTGAATGTGTTGCAGGAAGGGAGTAGGGAGTAGGGAGTAGGGAGTAGGGAGTAGGGAGTAGGGAGACAAGGGGAAGATATCCTAACAATTACCAATTACCAATGCCCAATCCCCAATGCCCAATCCCCAATCCCCAATCCCCAACTTAACAAACAACCGCCACTGATTCAGTAACGGTTGTTTTTTAGGAATGGTTTGTTGATGGGCTATTAAAGATTAATGCTTGCCTAATTCAACTATATTGCGGAAATTTCAAAGTGCTTTACATTCAGAAAAGTCCTTATTCGAGTTTTTAGTGTTTAGATATATTCTGCCGTTTGTTATGTCCTCTGGACAAACTAGGCACCTTTTTATGTTGAATTTGAAACGTTTACAAATGGTAAAACTACTCATATTTACTTATTGAAACGTCTTTTGCGTCTTGCTGCTACAGCTTTACGTTTACGTTTGTCTTGTGGGGTTTCAAAATGCCGATGAGATTTAACATCGTACAAAATACCCGCTTTGGACACTTGACGCTTAAATCGACGTAAAGCTGAATCTATTCCTTCGTTTTCACCTAAAACCACTTGGGTCATTCTAATCCCTCGTTATCAACAACTATTTTCGTTATTTATTTTAATATGCTGGTTTATCGGGATGAAAATATTCCACGATTTACCTGCATATCAAACAAGACTGTTTGTCTTGAATGTAGAAACTGGAACAATCAAGCAATACTCGAATGCTTAATTTTCCAGATTTACTATTTTACCTTTCAATCGAGTTTCTAGGTATCGTCTATCTTACAATCCGAATTTTTTAAAGTTAGAGCAAGTTGATAAAGCTGACGACGAGGTAAAGATGTTGATGCAGCTAGCTGCCTACTCGCTTGTGATGGCGATATTCCTTGATTCATGATTGTTTCTAATTCAGCGACGAGTTCTGCTTGTGTAAACTGGCGTTGAGTGGGGGAATTTCCCGCTACAACTAAAGTATATTCACCTACAGGAACCTTTGACTCGTAGTAGCAACAAGCATCAGCAATATTTCCGCGCCAAAATTCTTCATACATTTTAGTTAATTCTCGTGCTAAGACGATTTTTCTATCGTCACCAAAGATTTCCTTCATATCTTGCAAAGTCGAGCGCAAACGATGGGGAGATTCGTAAAAAATTAAAGTACGCTCCTCTAACTTCAAAGATTCTAAGTGCGATCGCCTTTGTTTTGATTTCGCATTGAGAAATCCTTCAAATACAAACTTTTCTGTAGAAATCCCCGAAGCACTCAAAGCAGTAATTGCTGCCACCGCTCCAGGAATGGGAACTACGGTAATTCCAACTTCCGCGCAAGCTTTCACCAATTCATAACCAGGATCGGAAATTCCCGGCATCCCGGCATCACTTACCAGAGCTATAGCTTTTCCTTCGTGCAACTGCTTTAATAATTCTGGAATCCGACTGTTGCGATTATGTTCGTGATAACTAATTTGTGGCGTACTAA
>JBCCLY010000756.1:0-2326 GCA_039026655.1 Cyanobacteria bacterium P01_C01_bin.38
AAAAATTCGGGTAATCCCTACAACCAAAGCGGACGACCACCTCAAATAGAAGCCCTCGACGAACAAAAATTAGCGCTGCGACTTAACGTTAATATTCCGACGCTGCAAGAAAAACGTGCAACCCTTGACAAGCAAGAGTTTGAGGAATGGAGTAAAAATCGCGATCGCGCTAAATATATGTGGCGATTTAGCGAAAAAGATAAGCTTTACCACCCGGCTAAATAGTTGTAGGTTCGTGTGTGAACTTGTTTGAACGTTAAGCGCGGCAGTCCCTAATCGAAATGCTGCGCGGATTAGGGAAGGATAGCGCGTCAATCAAGGGAATTCAATGTCCCTTTGATTGACAATTTTCTTATGATTTCACGAATAACGTCGGACTGTGTTCTTTCGGTTATCTCGCAAAATCGAGATATATGTTCTTGTTCTCTATCGGAAATCCTTATACTAATTTGCTTCATATTTTTTACCATAATACTACCAATATGCTATAATATTAGAGTAACATACAGGTCGATTGTTATGGCTACTAAGAGAATTACTTTCAGGCTTTATCCATCCAAGACGCAAAATGATAAGATGCACTACTGGCGTAGGTTGCATAAGGATTTATATAACGCTTGCGTCGAGCATCGTAAAACTTCATATAAAAAGTTTGGCAAGTCAGTTAGCTACTATGACCAACAAAATTGTTTGCCTGACTTTAAAGAAGAATGGGGAGAGTACTTTGAACTTGGTAGCCATGCATTACAAGACACTATTAAACGAGTTGATTTTGCATTTAAGCGGTTTTTTAAACTTAAGTCTGGGTATCCAAGATTTAAACGGAGGAGCAGATATAAAGGATGGACTTATCCTTGTAAATCTGGCTGGAAAGCTTGCACTAATGGTAAGAATGGTTATTTAAAAATATCCAATTTAGGTAATATCAAAATGCGCGGTCAAGCTCGTGATTGGGGAACACCAAAAACTTGCACAATCATGTTCAAGCAAGGAAAGTGGTATGCCTCAATTACTGTAGATTGCGTACCTACTAGACCAACTACCGATACAGGTGCTATTGGTTTGGATTTTGGTACTCATCACGCAATTGCTGATTCTAATGGTGAGGTAATCAATAATCCTAGATTTGTTAAAACTGCTCAAACCAAAATCAATAAAATTGCTAAAACTAGTCGTCGTAAGCGTACACCTAATTTCAGAAAGAAAGTAAAAGCTTCAAGACGTTGGAAAAAAGCCAATAAAGCAGTAGCCAAAATTCAATCAAAAGTTGCCCGTCAAAGACATGATTGGCAACACAAAGTCTCTACACAAATAGTTAGCTGTAATAGCTTGGTAGCGACTGAGAAGTTAAACCTTAAAGGGATGACTCGTAAATCAAAAGGTAAAAATAAACGTCAAAAATCCGGTTTAAATCGGTCACTTCTTGACGTTGGAATCGGTAATTTAAAAGATTTAATCAAGTATAAAGTTACCGAAGCTGGAGGATTTTATATTGAGGTTCCTACCCTACAAGTAAAACCCTCTCAAACTTGTCCTAATTGTGGTCATCAGAAAAAGAAAACACTATCAGAGCGTGTTCATAATTGTGAGAATTGTGGCTATCAATGTGATAGAGATGTAGCCGCAGCTAAAGTTATGCTAATGGCCGCAAGGGGTATGGAACGTGCCTCTACAGACGATGATGGGTTAACCTCTACTTGGTGCGGAAGCTTCAAGCAAGTTACCCAGATGAAGCGTCAGAAACGTGTAGCTCAGTCGTAGACGGCTACACGTAGTTCATCAAAGTGATAACTCAGGGGCGAAGAGCTGTACTCCAATGGTTTATTATTTCTGCATAGGTTATTTGTGGAAAGCAGTAATTTATGACAGCAACACAAGAAGAAGAAATCCTGAATTTACGGGCATTGAATTTAACACCCAAACAAATAGCTCGTAAACTAGGTGTCAAAGTATCAGAAGTTAGTTCAGTAATTCAAAATCAAGCACAGCAAACCAAATTAGATAGATTAGCAAAGGGAGAATTAGACCCCGTATATCAGTGTTTGGCAAGTGAGAATCTTATTCAATTGTTACCAGATATCCCATCAGAAAATAACATTAAAAAAGGCGTGAAAAACGATGATGATATCGCTCGTGGTTTAGGATTGGTGGTGATTTCGAGAGTTGCTCGATACAATCAAATCACAGTTTGTAGTTACCTTTTAGATATATGGTGCTTGGGTGTTAAAGATACCATACCGCCACGTACAATAGACAAGATAAAATTTAAAGAATTTGCAGAATTAGTATTCGACCCATTTCCCGGAAAACCGCACCCCGTTCCCCT
>JBCCLY010000757.1:0-2323 GCA_039026655.1 Cyanobacteria bacterium P01_C01_bin.38
CCGATTTGCTTTTCCATATCTTTGATGAAAGGTTCCCAAAGAGGCTTTTGATTAGCCTGGGATTCTGTAGAGATAATACCGAATTTGATTTCGTCAACTTCTAAAGTTTGGGTATTAGAAGCATTATCAGAAGAACTACAAGCAGCGAAAACTACGGAACCAGTTACAGCTAGCGCGAACAAGCCTACACGCTGTAGTAAAGAACGTCTCTTCATTGTATATTCCTAGAGTTGAAGTATTATTACGTAAAGATATATTTCGATTTAGGCATAAATTACACTAAATCACCGTGCCCTCTCATTACCAGTTCGTCTGTCGCAGAGCCATAAATAGCTTCGAGTCTCTCGTTATTCAGTTCTACGGTTGCGCCATCATACATTACAGTACCAGCTTTTAAGGCAATAGCGCGGTCGCAGTAACTACGAACTACCTGAATTTGATGTAAAGAAGTTACTACTGTAATTCCACTTTGTCGATTTAATTCAACCAGCAATTCCATAACCCTACGAGAAGATTCTGGATCTAAAGAAGCAATGGGTTCATCTGCCAGAATAATTTTGGCACCCTGTACCAAACAACGGGCGATCGCCACTCTCTGCTGTTGCCCTCCTGACAGCATGGAAGCTCTTTTGTATGCTTGTTCAAGAATTCCAACTCTTTCTAATGCTGCGAGTGCTTGCAGTTTTTCTTCTTTAGTAAATAAATGAAATACTGACCTTAGTGGGGATAATCTGGATAGATTTCCCACCAAAACATTTTCAATTACAGTTAGGCGATTTACCAAATTGAACTGTTGAAAAATACAGCCAATCTGACTTCTTAAAGACCTAATTTTTGAATGATTTTTTCCGTCAGTTTGTAATGCTGTACCAAAGATAGCTACACTACCAGAATCTCCATTGTGCAAACCATTCATATGGCGCAATAATGTTGATTTTCCCGAACCGGAAGCACCAACAAGAGCAACCATTTCACCCTGGTTGATAGTACAGGAGACGTTTTTGAGTGCGGGTTTACCTTTGAAACTTTTCGACAAATTAGTAACTTCGACTGCAACCGTAGTAGTCATTTTTTGTAATTTGAGATGTATCGAAACTAAAAATAGCCGCGTTTATATGTATATACGACTAGAATTCTGCGTTCCCTGTCCGAAGTAATCAAAAAACCGTTTTACGTTTACAACAAGCGATAAAAATTATAGTTGTTATGTATTCAACAACTTATTTTGTAACAGTTATAAACAGCAAAGTTTAATGTTTATTAATCTAAAGGTCTTTGGTTAAAAATAGATTATACTTACAAGAATATCACGTTAATTTTTAATTTATTTCTTCCTTTTATGAAACTATAAAATGTTCTCTTATAAGTATTGTTTTCTTTGTTTAAAATCATTAATTTACGTAATTAAAATGTGAAGAAAAAATTATCTCTTATCAAGATAGGGATAGTCAAGTAACAAATGGTTTAATAGAAAATCGTATTTATTCGATACTTATTGTTGACAAAGTTTGAAAAAATAAACAAATATTATCCTAATGTCCCATCTCTAACAAACTATGTCAAATAGATTGCAAAACGGTCACTTTTAATAGTATTGTATGCATTGATTAGATTTCTAGCTGAATATGCTGGAGGATTTGCTGATGGAAAAGGTTGATAATCAATGGCTGCGGGCACTTACAGCCCACGCTCCCCAGACAGTAATCGATCTTGCATCGGAATTAACTCAGGGTTGGCAAGTTAGTTATGAAGCTATTCCCCAAACGGGATTATCGTTATTGCAGTTACAAGATAGCGTGTTTCACGAGCCTTATTATTTGGCAGAAATTCCCCTGTCAACCGCTTGGGTAAGATTAGAAGCTGACAGTCAAAGCTATCAAGGAGCAGCCCAAGTTATGAGCGATGTAGCTGATTTTGCCACATCCTTAGCAATTTGCGATGCTATTTTCTCAAATCGGTTAAGGGGATGGCAACAAGTTTCTGATTTAATCGATCGGGGACGAGCTATTCGGCAAGAAGAAGATCGTTTAAGAAATGCAATGTTAGTCAAAACACGAGTCGATTTTTCATTGCTGGATGGAGAATAATTCTATGCTTAAAGTTGAATTACCAGGAGTCTGGCAAGATGAAGTACAGCAGCAAATATTCCGACGATTACTTAGCTGTATTAGTTTACCCGGAACTATTGCTGATTTGAGTAGCTATTTGCAAGGAAGTAATGCTTTAATTGGGGTTTTGGCTACTTTGCTAGATAATACGGTGACTTTGCATGATGTTGATGGATTGATTGATAATCGCGATCGCCGTTTTATAAGTAGTCCAA
>JBCCLY010000758.1:0-2317 GCA_039026655.1 Cyanobacteria bacterium P01_C01_bin.38
GCCTATAAGGTTGAAGCAAAAAAACAAGCCCACGCAGGTGGGCTTTGTAAATATAGCCGCACCCTTACAGGGTGTCGTGCAAGTATTTTAAAATAATAATTCTTCCTAACTATTCTGCTTTTGCAAACTGTTTCTCTGCCTCATTTAACTTTTTCTGGTATCTACCAATCTTCTGTTCGGCAAGTATAAAATTAGGGCTTTCAGGTGGTACAGTTTCCATTAAATTTATGGCTGCTTTCCATTTACCTACGACTATTTTCCAATCTTCTTTTGAGGTTGCTAATTCTTCTGAAGATGCTGCACTATTAGCAAGAGTCAATGCTTCAGTAAATGAAATACCTTGAGATGATAATTTAGAAACCTCACTATTAACTAGTTTGGCTTCTGTACTAATTCTTTTTTGAATTTGTTCTCCAAAATTACCTGATGATATACTTTGTTGAACATCCGGTAAGGTGAAAAACATATACAGCCATGCACCAACTAAGCTAAGAACAAAAATATTCAGAAATGTCTTTGGTGATTTTTTCTTTTTAACTACAACAGTGGAATCATCCGTGCTTATTTTAGTTGTATCGCTGGATGTTGCTACGGTTGTTGAAGCTATTTCGTCTTCTTCTTCAATATCAACTTGTTTTGATTTACTTCTAACGGTGTCTGTTTCGTCTATACTGTCGCTGAATACAAGACGCGCTTTGAATAAATATGCAACTTGATAAAATATAGCGGCGCACAAAACCCATACGCCAGCAAATGCTAATCTTAAATTACTGGGGTTTTCTGCGTATGTTGCAGCTATTTTCGTATAGTTAAGTTGAAATAATGGTAAAAAAGGCGTACAAATTAAAGTTGTTATCAGCGTAGATAAAATAATTACCATCCAACTATATAAACTTTCCCACCAGCTAAATAATCCAGGGAAAAATCCGGAAGTTACGTTTATTTTCTCTCCTGGAATCGGAGACATAAAACGACTGAGAAATAAATGGTGAAATAGGGCGATCGCCGGTATGGGCAAAATTAAACATAAAATGACAATTACTGTCAATTGTTCGGGAGTATTCGCCGTTTTAGGTAAATTGTAAAGCGAATCGGCATAGCGTCTGAGGATACCTAAAAGCGTACCCATTAACACCGACAACATTAAAGCACTTAACCAAGCATTTGGATAGGGAATCCATACGGGCAATGATGGAACTCTTTTCATAGGGAACACTCTTTGTATTAGTTTTATGAATTTATGTGAATGGTTCTACCTGAATACAGTTTAAAAATAGAAAATTATCTGTCTGGGCAAGATTACGGGGAATTATTTGAAATTTGTCAAGCTTTTGCCATATAAGAGATTCAAGCATTCAGCTATCTAGTTGCTGCTTATTAATCAACTAAAAGGCTTATTTTTGCATAAAACCATACAGCTTCTCAAGTATCAATTTATAGATATTAAAAAAAGTTTATCAAGCAACTTGCTTGATATAAGGTAAAGTAGATTTAATTTGGTGTTCGAGCCTTGCTCTAATTAATAGAATTTGCTTTCAACACAAAGTCTCGCGGCTTTAAGGGAGTGTCATAATTAAAAAAATAGAGTTTGACTGCAATGGCTGCTTCGCTCAGATATACTAAAGAACCAACAAAGGAAACTTATAGTGAGATAATCGACGTTCGTTCAAGTAGCGAGTTTGCAGAAGATCGCATCCCCAATGCAATTAATTTGCCGGTCTTAAATGATGCCGAACGCGCTGAAGTTGGAACGATATACAAGCAATTTTCACCTTTCCGAGCGCGGAAAATAGGGGCTGCTTTTGTATCAAAAAATATTGCTAAACACTTAAACGAACACTTTGCTAACAAAGATAAAAACTATCAGCCTCTAATTTATTGTTGGCGAGGTGGTCAACGTTCTGCTAGTTTGGCTACAGTATTATCTCAAATTGGCTGGCGAGTAACTTTGCTTGAAGGTGGTTACAAAACTTATCGTAGTTATGTACGTCAAGAATTAGAATCTCTACCG
Organism: Cyanobacteria bacterium P01_C01_bin.38; assembly: GCA_039026655.1. Lineage (GTDB taxonomy): Bacteria > Cyanobacteriota > Cyanobacteriia > Cyanobacteriales > Nostocaceae > Rivularia. The sequence goes on from JBCCLY010000758.1 coordinate 2,012, forward strand.
CAACAATTTAATTTCAAAATATTATCAGGTTTAACTGGAAGTGGAAAAACCCACATCTTAAGAAATATGCATCGAAGAGGTTTTCAAGTTTTAGATTTGGAAGCCTTAGCAAATCATCGCGGTTCTTTGTTAGGTGAAGAATGGCTTGGTAAACCTTCTCCTCAGCCCCCACAAAAGTACTTTGACTCAAAATTATTGCAAGCACTACAAAGCTTAAATCCCAGTGAAACTGTATGGGTAGAATCAGAAAGTAACAAAATAGGACAAATTCATTTACCTCAGAATCTATGGAAGGAAATGAAGCAA
>JBCCLY010000759.1:0-2309 GCA_039026655.1 Cyanobacteria bacterium P01_C01_bin.38
AACCTTGACACTACCTTCTTGAGCAGAACGTAAACCACCACAAATTGTTAGAAGTGTGGTTTTACCAGAACCGGATGGGCCAGTCATAATAATTATTTCACCCGTCTGTATTTCTAAATCGATATCAAACAAAGCCTGTTTACGAAGCTGACCTTTACCAAAATAATGGTTCAGATTATGGATTGAAATAGCTGCTTCAGTAGTCATTTTGGATTTTAGATTTTGGATTTTAACAACGGATGCATTTTGGCAACGGATATATTTTGGAGAACGGATACGTTATTTTTGGATTAAGATTTTTAGTAGTTATGAGTTACGAATTATTTGATAACTGATAACTGTTAACTGATAACTGATAACTGTTAAAACATATCCGCTGGGTCAGCAGATTGTAATTTTTGAGTTGCAACTCCTCCAGAAATAGCACAAGCAATTAGAGTCAAAATAAATACGGTAATCGCTCGCGAAACTGTCATGTAAATAGGTAAATTAGTTGCAGTAGCTGCTAAGTGATATAAGCCGAGTGGAATAAAGAAACCGGGAATAAAACCAACTGTGGCGATGATAATTGCTTCTTCAAAAATTACACCTAATAAATAATTATTTCCATAACCCATTGCTTTGAATGTCGCGTATTCTTTTAAATGAGAATTAACATCTGTAGAAAGGATTTGATAAACAATAATTACACCAATAATAAAGCCCATTGCTACACCAAAAGTAAAAATTACAGCAATCGGACTTTCTTTGGTAAGTATGTCTAATTCAAATTGAACAAATCCCTCTTGAGTAAGAACTCTTACATCTTCTGGTAAATAATCTTCTAATCTTTTTACAACTTCTTCAGCTTCATATCCTGGTTCAAGGTAAATTAAACCAACATTTACACTGTTTGGTTTTCGTCCCGGAAACAATCTTAAAAAATTATCCGTACTAGAAAGTAAGATACCATCAAAAGCAAAAGAAGCACCAAATTGAAATAGTCCATTAACAGTAATAGTTCGTCTACCTATTTCTGTTTGAACATCTTTTCCCGATTCTATTTGAGCAAAAACTTTGTCGTATTCTCCCCTTGCAGCTTTGTCAAATAAAAAACTATCTGGCAGTTGAATTTTATCGAGTTGCGCGTTAGCTTCAGGTATATTCAAAGCAGGTATTTCCGGATCAAACCCTATTGCTTGTACTTGAACTTTTTTCCGCGTTTGTGGATTCCTCCAGCTTACTCCACTAATGTACATCGGTCCTGCTGCTTTAACTCCGGGAACATCCGATGCTTCAAATAATCTGTTTCGGGGAAATGTAGACAAATTTAGAGTACTTTTTGCTTGGGAACTAATTAAAACAATATCCGAAGCCACTGCACGATTTAGCTTTGTATTACTTTCAAACAGCGAAGCTTGGAAAGCTAACTGCATAAACATCAGAACATCAGCAAAAGTAATTCCCGCAAGGGCCACAAGAAATCGTCCTTTATGACGTGAAAGTTGTAACCACCCCAAAGGAGTGCGACGTTGAAATTGTTGAATAAATCCCAGCATAACTATTTTGGATTTTAGATTTTAGATTTTAGATTTTGGATTCTATTTTTATTAGAAATATCTTTTACAATTACCAACTACCTACTACCAACTACCAATTACAATTCAAAAATTGCCTTAACCTGCAAATTAGTCAATTTAGAAGCTTTTTTACTAGACTCTTCATCCAAACGCACCTTAACTTCTATAACCCGAGCATCAATATTTTCACTTGGGTCTGAATTGATTACATCTTGTCGCTGTACTTGCCAACCGATAGAATCAACCGTACCTTTTAAATCAACATCCACAGAATTACTAGTTATCTGTACATTCTGACCTTCTTTTATCTTGCCAATATGAGCTTGATAAACTTCAGCTACTACCATCATTTGCTGTACTTGTCCTAGCTCAACAATCCCATCACTAGAAGCTGTTTCTCCACTCCTACTATTAATTTTCAAAATCACACCTTTGCTCGGTGCTTTAATCAAAGATTGCTCAAAATTAGCTTTCGCTTCCTTTTCTGATGCTACTGCTTGTCTCAACTCGGCTTTTGCTGCTGTCACATCCACCGGACGAACTTCAGCAATTTTACTTAAGGTTCCTTCAGCCGAATTTACTTGCTCAGTACTTGCATTTTGAATTCTGCTTAATACTGCTCTAGCTTCCTGAATTTGTCTGTTTCCAGTACTTGTGACTCTCTGCAAATTAGCCCTAGCTTCGCTAATTTGTTTAGTACCAGTTGCTTGTGTTCTAGCAAGTACAGCTTTCGCTTCATTCAATTGTTCA
>JBCCLY010000760.1:0-2279 GCA_039026655.1 Cyanobacteria bacterium P01_C01_bin.38
AAAGAGAAATTCATGGAAATGACTCCAGAATATAATTTGGAGCAGCGTCAAGAAGTTCACAAAGGCATCGAGAAAACAAGAGAAGAACTCGAAGCAGCTAAAAAAGGACTTGAAACCTTCGACTTAGAACTTACCGGCGAAAAAATGCTGCTAGCTGTAGCAACCAAAGGTGGTGGTATAGTAAACCAACACTTTGGACACGCCAAAGAGTTTCAAATTTACGAAGTAGATGGTCAAAAAGTAGAATTCATCGCTCATCGTAAAGTAGACCATTTCTGTCAAGGTGGATACGGTGAAGAAAGCACTTTAGAAAATATCATTAAAACACTTGCTGATTGTCAAGCAGTATTGGTTTCCAAAATTGGGGATTGTCCTAAAGAAGAACTCCAAAAAGCAGGAATCAAAGCTGTTGAAGCTTATGACATCATTGATAAAGTTGCTTTAGAGTTTTACAAAGAAACCATCAATAATTCTTCCGATAATTCTTCTGATAATTAATAATTTGAGATATTAGGTTTTGTGGAAAATGGGGGTGTAAATTATATCCCCCACCTAATTACAACAGAGATTTTGAATTTAATTCAAGATTCAAGATTTAAAATCTAAAATCTAAAATCTAAAATCATCCATTACCCACTGCCATTACCTCAATTTCAGAATATAAACACAGGTATATAAAATGGCTTATAAAATTACCAACAAATGCATTTCCTGCGACTTGTGTAAAACAATATGTCCCGAAAACGCAATCAAAATAGTTGGCGATCGCCCTTGGATTGACCCCGAACTTTGTACAAACTGCGTTGATAGCATTTATTCAGTACCTCAATGTAAAGCAGGTTGTCCTACATTTGACGGCTGTGTAGAAATAACCTCCGATTATTGGGAAAACTGGTTTGAAAATTACAAAAATGTAATATCAAAAGTCACTCATAAAAAAGATTATTGGGAAAACTGGTTTAATACTTATTCCCAAAAATATTCCGAACAGAAAACAGTTAGGAGTTAGGAGTTAGGAGTTAGGAGTTAGGAGTTAAGAGTTAGGAATTAGGGGTTAATAATTATCTTCCCCCTCTCCCCCCTCTCCCCCTCTTCCCCCTCTCTCAAAGCTGCTTATAAGAAAACAGTAAAAAAACACCGTTCCCCTATGAAGTATTATTAGAGATATCAAAATTATGCAAAAAGACTGTATTTACTTAGATAATAACGCTACTACTAAAGTAGATCCCGAAGTTGTAGAGGCAATGTTGCCTTACTTAAGCGAAAATTACGGCAATCCTTCAAGTATGCACACCTTTGGCGGAGGAGTCGGTAGAGCAGTAAAGCAAGCTAGAGAAAATGTTGCAGCTTTACTTGGTGCTGAACCTTCTGAAATTGTCTTTAATAGTGGTGGAACTGAAGGAGATAACGCTGCTATTCGGGCTGCACTCCAAGCACAGCCTGACAAGCGACATATAATTACAACCCAGGTAGAACATCCCGCAGTACTTAACCTTTGCAAACAACTACAAAAGCAAGGCTATAGAGTTACTTACCTTTCGGTGAATCGTCAGGGACAGTTAGATTTACATGAATTAGAAGAAGCGCTGTGCGATGATACCGCTTTGGTAAGCGCAATGTATGCTAACAACGAAACCGGCGTGATATTCCCAGTAGAGGAAGTTGGCAAGCGAGCTAAAAAACATGGCGCTCTGTTTCATGTCGATGGAGTTCAGGCTGTAGGGAAAATTCCCATCAATATGAAAAACAGCACCATCGATATGCTGACACTCTCCGGGCACAAAATGCATTCACCTAAAGGAATTGGCGCACTATATGTGCGAAAAGGAGTCAGATTCCGTCCTTTGATAATTGGTGGAGGGCAAGAACGCGGCAGACGTGCGGGAACCGAAAATGTCCCAGCAATCGTAGCTTTAGGTAAAGCTGCCGAACTCGAACTATTACATTTAGAATCAGCAGGAAAAAGACAAAAAACTTTACGCGATCGACTAGAACAAGCTATAATAGAATCAGTTGATGAATGCGAAATCAATGGTGGCGCAACGCAGAGATTGCCTAACACTACAAATATTGGTTTCAAATATATCGAAGGCGAAGCAATCTTACTATTATTAAATCAGCACGGAATCTGTGCCTCTAGCGGCTCTGCTTGTAGTTCCGGCTCCTTAGAACCTTCCCATATTTTACGTTCAATGGGAGTGCCTTATACAACTTTGCACGGTTCTATCCGCTTTAGTCTATCTCGTTACAATACAGATGCCGATATTGATGCAGTATTA
>JBCCLY010000761.1:0-2270 GCA_039026655.1 Cyanobacteria bacterium P01_C01_bin.38
AGTGGTCTGTCCCATTAATCTTGATGGGTTCGTAGTTGGCGATTTATCGCTCCGGAGGACTAAAAGTCCCAACTACGAACGTAGAAGTACCCATCAGAACTAATGGGACAGACTACTAGTGGTCTGTCCCATTAAAATTGAAGGGTTAGGGCAAGCAGGGGGAGCAGGGGAGGCAGGGGAGGCAGGGGGAGAAAAGAGTAAAACCCTATGCAGATAAACCCGTCATAACTAATGGGACAGACTACTAGTTCGCTCATAAATATTTAACCAGACTTCGATTTGGCTTCCAAACTTTCCAAACGACTTCTAAGTTGCTGATTTTGCTTTTTAAGTTCTTCAAGCTGCGAGCGTAAATCATTTACGGCACTATCAGATGAAGTTTTCCGTACCAATTTATTAATTTCGTCCTCAGCATAACGACGCACGCGCCCATCAGGAGTTTGTTCGGCTAAAGTACGTAGAATTCCAATAGCTTTTTTATTTTCCATCTGCCCGAGCGAGCTTGCAACGGCAATTTGGGTTAAAAAGAAAGTTTCTTGAGATATTTTGCTTAATCTTTCCAAAATCCTTTCTAAATTTACCTTACTTTGTCCAACAGATATTTTTCCTAAAGCACGAATTGCACCCAAGCGCAGAGGTTGCGGAACGCCTAATTTGGTATAATCCAAGATTAAATTTAAAGCTTGTTCGCTGGTTTTTAATTCAGCCAAACCTGCAATCGCGCCATTTCTTACTACTTCATTCCAACCAGCTTTGGATTGCAAAATGTTTTCAAACAGCTTTATTACTTCTGCTTCGTCGGGTTTATCTTCTCCGACTGTTGCAGCAATCGAACCCATAGAAGCAACAGCAGCAGCTTCAATATAATAGCTGTCATCTCCAGTTTGAGATAATTCTTTCAAAGCTTCATAGCTAGAATTAGTTTTAATCTTGCCAAGTGCTTGCGCTACAGCCCTACGCACGTATGGGTTTTCATCTGAGAGATACTCAATTAAAACATCGAAAACTTGATCTAACTTAACTTGTGCTAACTGTTTAACTACCTCTACCCGTACACCCCAAAAGCCATCATTTTTTAAAGATTCCGATAGTGCTTTCACAGCTTCTAAACTGTTCTTTTTCGCTAAAGCTTCGGCAGCATAAATCCGCGAAACGGGATTTGCATCGTGAAGTAACTGTGCTTTCAACTCGGAGATAGGATATTCTAATTTTATTGTTTTTAGGTAGTGATTCCCTACATCAAAGCTGATAAAATCGGGTTTTTTCTCTACAGGAAAGTAAAAGCTCTGCTCCTTTTCTGAAACCTTTACCGTAAAAACTTTCAAATCGTCAGATCGATTTATATAGCCCAAGCCAATAGGAATTCTTAAATCGAAGAAACTTTCCTTATTTTTATCGTCCCCAGTTACTTGAGTTTGCTCCACCGTCACCTTAGCTAAATTAGCATCTCCATCCCAAGCATAAGTAACTTTAAAATCGGGATGTCCGCCACGATAAACGTATTGGTCAAAAAGAAAGCTTAAATTACGACCGGTAGCTTTTTCAATTGCTCGTAACAAATCTATGGTTTCTACAGTTTGATGGGCATTATTGTTAACAAATTCACCTATAGCCAGCCAAAACAATTCTTCTCCCAACTGCGCCCGTATCATATGATAAACGCACGAACCTTTTTCATAAATATGGCGATCGTATAGCTCGATCGCTTCCCGGTAAACATGAGTTACCATCGCACGACGGTAGCGACTGCTGTCTTCAGCTATATAACGTCGGGCTTGCTGCAAACGATAGTAATCTGCTTCTTGAGAACCATATTCGCGTTCCGTCCACATTACCTCAGAATAAGAAGCCATTCCCTCCTTAACCCAAGCATGGGACCAATGTTTGATTACAACTAAATCGCCAAACCACTGATGTGCTAATTCGTGAACAACCAAACTTTCGGCATTTCGGTTGTCAATAGCTGCTCTTTCATCAAGCAGACATCTATCGGTTAACAGCGTCGTAGAAGTATTTTCCATTCCCCCAAAAATGAAGTCATCAACGCAGACTTGTGCGTATTTAGGGAAAGCATAATTGTAAGAATATTTTTCACTGAGAAACTCCATCATCTGAGGAGTTTTACCCATAGTGCGTTTAGCATCTGCTTCACGCCCCTTTTCTACGTAGTAGGTAACGGGTTTGTCTTGCCATTGGTCGCTAATCTCGGCAAAATCACCTACAGCAACAGTCATTAAGTAAGTAGGGTGAACTTGCTTTTGCAGCCAATG
>JBCCLY010000762.1:0-2265 GCA_039026655.1 Cyanobacteria bacterium P01_C01_bin.38
CCAGCGAGCAAGATGCTCGCACTACTTATTATCTATTGATTGGTAAAACCAGCGAGCAAGATGCTCGCACTATTTATAATTTATTTATTAATCGCTAACAGCTTCTTGATTCTTTCTACCGAACAAAAACTGTAAAATTTCTAAGCTGAGAATACAGCTAATTAACCATACTAAACCAGCAGCATATCCACCAATGATATCTGTAGGGTAATGAACTCCTAAATAAAGACGACTGAAGCCGATTGCTAAAATTAATAAAGTGGTAAAAAATAAAATTACGCTGCTCCAAGAACGAAAGTTAGCTATTAGTAAATAACCGATAAAACCATAAACAACTAAAGAAACCATCGCGTGCCCGCTGGGAAAACTATAATTAGTAGCATCAACAATTCTTTCCCACAAAGCTGGGCGCACTCTTGCAAATATATTCTTTAACCATAGGTTTAAACCGATGCCTCCGGAGGTAACGATAATTAGGGTAAAAGCGCTAGCAAATTTTCTAGTAAGTAATAAAATGATTCCTACAATACAGCTAATATAAATTAAAGTTGAACCATTACCTAGAAACGTAATTCCGGTCATGATTTGATTTAATAGAGGAGTATGATGTTCGTAAATGCTTTGCAAAATTGCCGTATCGATTTCTGTGGTTTGTTCTAAAAATACTCTTTCTGCAATTTGAAAAAATCCCCATACGCAAAAAGCTGCAATCGCAAAACCTCCAACCCAAATTAATGATAGTAAAGGAGATAATCGAGGGGTTACTTCTTCTTTCCAATTTTGAATTAGTTTGTTTGTGTAGTTGAACATGAATTTCTATTTATAGAGGTTTATGGGTTATGTTACTGGCTTTCATGAGGATAGCAAAGTTTGCTTAAGGCAACGTAAAATTAATCTATATGTCGTTTGTTCGGCACATTAGGGAGACGTAGCAGTGCTACGTCTCTACACATGGATTCGTTTTATATATAATTATGCTTTTTGATATTTTAGAAGTTGAAAGCTATCTTCACGAACATATTCCGCTATCGAAAAATATGGAGGTTTCAGTTAAGCAAGTTGATGAAAATGGGATTACGTTAAAGGCACCTTTGTTACCAAATATAAATCATCGTTCGACTGTTTTTGGTGGTAGCGTTTCGGCTTTAGCTATTCTTGCGGGATGGACTTTGGTTCATGTTAATTTACAGGCGTTGTCTTTGTCTTCAAGAATTGTGATTCAGCGTAATTCTATAGAATATCTTCAGCCAATTGATGGGGATTTTATTGCTGTTTGTCCTTTTCCTTCGGTGGAGGTTTGGGAGAGGTTTATTAAGATGTTGGAGAGGAAGTCTAAGAGTAGGATTGAGTTGGATGTTGATGTTTTTGGGGATGGGGTGAAAGCGGGGAGTTTTAGGGGGGTTTATGTTGCTTTGAGGGGGTAGGTTTTGAACGCAAGAATCAATAATAAGGTCATATTCTCAATAATATTGAGAATCGAGTACGGTCATTTGAGCAAATACGCTCGTACTTACTGCTCTATTCCACAAGCCTATTTTTGGTAAAATTTTCTTTCGATCGCCCTACTGCGGCGGGAGATTTTAATTATTTTTAAAACGAAGCTAAAGCGTTTTACAAATGACCATACTGGGTTATATTTTACCAATTCAGGATAAACGGGAATTAAAGGTTTTCCTTTCTTATTACGTGGTGGTTTTTTGCTAAAGCGTAATGCTAATGTTCTAGCTAATGGAAATATATGCTTATCATAAATATCAATTTCGGGGGATTGAACTAGCTTTGATAAGATTTGAGGATTTGCTATTTTACCCAAAGCCCATGCCGCTTCGCTTCTCACAGCAGGATTGTAATGATTGAAGACAGAAATCAATGCTTCATTTTTAATTTCACCCAAAGCCCGTGCCGCATTCTCTCTTACATCAGAATCGGGATGCTTGATGAGGGCAAGAATCAATACTTCAACTGCAATCGCATTTCCAATTTCACCCAAAGCCTCTACCACATGCCATCTCTTCAAAGAATTGGAACGACCGAGGGCGTACGTCAATGTTCTAACTGCAATCGGATTTCCAATTTTACCCAAAGCCAGTGTCGTATTCTCTCTCACACCAGAATTGGAATCATTGAGGGCAGTAATTAGCGGTTCAACTGCAATCGGATTTCCAATTTTACCCAAAGCCAGTGCCGCATTCTCTCTCACACCAGAATTGGAATCATTAAGGGCAGTAATTAGCGGTTCAACTGCAATCGGATTTCCAGTTTTAC
>JBCCLY010000763.1:0-2263 GCA_039026655.1 Cyanobacteria bacterium P01_C01_bin.38
CGGGCTAAAAGCAACGCTGCTAACCCATTTTTTATGACCTTTTAAAGTGTAAATTTCTAAGCCAGCATCAATATCCCATAATCTTACTGTTTTATCGCCACCGGCACTAGCAAGAATTCGACCAAAATCTTGGGGAGTCGCGACAATAATGGGACTAAAACTTAAGCTATTGATTCCTGTAAATAAACCTTTATGTCCTAGTAATCTGCGGTTTTTTTTACCAGAATTTATATCCCAAAGATGAATATTATTTTGAGAATCTCCACAAGCAAGAATTAATTCCGAGCTAAAAGCAACAGCATAAATCGGTTTTTCATGATAAAGAGTTTGTAGTTGTTTTCCCGTACTTACTTGCCACAGCTTAACTTGAAAATCGCGGCTTCCACTAGCAAGAATCATGCCATCCTGACTCATCGCAATAGAATCAATAGAGTTAGTATGACTATATAATGTATTAATACATTGCCAAGATTTTGTTTGTGTTGCTATATGATTATTTAAAGAAATCTCGTTTGTAGAATTAATATCTTTTAAAACTTCCTCAGCCGATTTATAGCGACGATTCGTAGCATATTGAATGAGTTTATCTAAAATATTGCTTAGTTTATCGCTGACGGGATTATCAACTAAATACTGCCGCCATACCCAAGTATTTTCGGAAATATCAAATAACTCAAAAGGAGAAATTCCAGTTAATAAATAAATACAGGTTGTTCCTAAACTATATAAATCGCTGGCATAAGTAGCTTTTCCTCTTGATTGTTCCGGTGCAACAAATTCCGGAGTACCGATGCTAGTTCCAGTTTGCAAAATTGCGGTTTCTGTAATAACTTTCGCAGCACCAAAATCTACTAAAAATAACTTTCCGTTTCGACTGCGGATAATATTTTCTGGTTTAACATCTCGATGGATAACTCCGTTTTTATGAATGTATTCAAGTACGGGTATAATCGCGTTTAATAATTCATAGATTTTAGCTTCGTTAAAATTACCTTGTTCGGTGAGTATCTGTACTAAATTATGTCCGTCGATGTATTCTTGTACTAGATATTGATATTTTTCTTGAGCTAAATATTCTAATAATTTAGGTATTTGATTGTGTTTGCCTAAACTATTTAATCTTAAAACTTCTTGTGAGAATAATTCAGCAGCTTTTTGATTATTGTTAATACCTTGTGCTTGAGGAAGAAACTGTTTAATTACGCAAGCTGACTTCGAGATTTTGTCTTCATCTACAGCCAATAAAGTTCTGCCAAAGCCACCTTGCCCAATTGGTTTTATAGCACGATAGCGTTCTTTTAAAAGTAATTTAGAACCACAGCTTAAGCAAACCAAAGCATTCTTATCATTTTGCGGTTTTTGACAATAGGGGTTTAAACAATAGCTCATACTATAAGTAGGTAGGTGTTGAAAATCGTAATTAGGGCAAGGGAGTAGGGAATAGGGAGTAGGCAGTAAGAATAAGGGTTTAAGGGTAATTTACAATCTGTTACATAGCTTGGTTTATTTGTGCCGTCTTACTTAGATATTTAATCCAAATTTGTGTTTATTATTCCCAGCATTGCGCTGCTGTTTACTAAAGAAGGCGACAAAGAGAGATGGGGAGATGAGGAGCAAGCCTGCCCTCGAAGGAAGTGAAAGGATGCTCTCACTACCAATTACCAACTACCAACTACCAACTACCAACTACCAATGCCCAATTACCAATCCCCTATGCCCTATGCCCAACTTGATTTAATTGTGTATAAAGTAGGTGTGAATAATCATCATCTTGAGGCACAATTTGTATGACATCTTACCAAGCTGATTCGGAAGGCGACGTTATGAGCGATTTTATGACAGAAGCAAAAAGCATCAATCATGTTGAGGTGATTGAAAACGTTATCGATACGCTGGATGAAAACGATAGCGCGATGGTTAGTCACCCTTCTGATGGTGCATATTTATGGAAGTTTAAGTACGGTAGCGTGGAAGTGTTTGTCCAATTGACAGGGACAACCGATGAAGATACAATTACAATTTGGGCTTCAGTGTTGAAATTGCCTGCAAAAGACGAACCTACGATGATGCGGCATCTTTTGCAAATGAATTGTTCGAGTACTTTAGAAGCGCGTTTTGGTATTGTAGAAAACCAGGTAGTAGTTATATCTACGCGCATATTAGAAGACTTATCTCCTGCCGAAGTGTCTCGTTTAATTACTATCGTCGCCACAATTGCCGATGATAATGACGAAGATTTACAATCTAAGTTTGGCAAGTAACG
>JBCCLY010000764.1:0-2263 GCA_039026655.1 Cyanobacteria bacterium P01_C01_bin.38
ACTCAATACCAGTATTTTCACCTTTTACCCCTAATTATTTACAAATCGTTTAATTATGTGACTGATAAAAATAATTAAAGGTGCGATTGCTAATTTTGACGGGAGTATAAATACTCAAATTTAACGATTTGTAACAATTTGGTGACAAAAAAGGATTGGGGATTGGGGTTTGGGCATGGGGCATTGGTAATTGGTAGTTGGTAATTGGTAGTTGGTAATTCTCCCCCCTCTTCCCCCTCTACCCCCTCTACCCCCTCTCTCCTAAACTTGCTCCCGAAACTTCACCCATTCTCCAACGGCTTTCTCGTCGGAAACTGCGTCTTTTTTCAATAAGATTACGCCGTCTTTAAAGTCAATAATTCCGTATTCTTGATTGTTAGTTATTTCATCGACGAATTCTAGTAATTGCTTTAATAATCCTCTATCGCCTCTAAATGCTGGTGCATATTGTTGTAATTGCCATAAGTCGGCGATTGCATAATCCATTTTTACTACTTCTCGGTTGTCGTTTCGTAATTCCAACATTGGTAAGCGGAGAATTTGACGACGATTTGAAAGGTGAGGTACTAGATAAGTTGTTGCAGATACGCCCGCATCTGGGGGAATTTGCGCTAGTAAGGGACGAATTCCTTTGTTAACGTGATTCCATTGTGTTGGTAAGGAAACGTGTACCCAAGGATCGACTGAATCGGGTATGGCAAAGTAAAAGGTACGATTGGGATTTGATGTAAAGCTAAAAATTAATGATAGAGTAATGCAAAATATCCAAAAGCGACGAAATGATGGTTTGAATGTTTTGGGATGTTTTGCCCACCAAAGTATTGCGCCGTAACACAATCCCGGCACTACACTTAATGCATAGCGAATGGTAATTGCTAATACTGACTCGCCTTTACCTAAAAGCAGCTTTAATAAAGGAAATCCGGCGATACTCCAAGAAGCTGGAGAAATTGCAGGTATAAAAGCAAAAGGCAATAATTGACCGAGTAAATACCGAATTGTTCTATCTACCGGGGTAACTAACTCTACTACTAATCGAATCGGATTGCTGAGTATTCCCCAAATAACATCTAAGGTAGTGGCTTCTTCGCCATCAACATATTGTCCGAATCTTTCTAACATAAACCGCTTAGAAATATCATCGGAAAATATCGGCATAATTAAATTAGTTAGCAGCAGCATATACCCAAAGCTGAAAATACAAACCGCTAAACCATTACGAGGAAAGCGTTTACTCAAAACCATGTAAACACCTACGCCGAATAAACTAACCCCCGCATCTTCCCGCACCAAGACGATTAATCCAGCCATCAGCCAAAATAGCCACCACCAGCGTTTTTCCATTGCCAAAAGCAAAGTAAAAATAAACAGTGGAATTTGACTGATATCGTGAAAATTACATAAAGTTGGCCCAATTACCGCATTTGCAGCATAATAACTACCGGCGATCGCCACAGCTAATCTAGGTTCTAAATATTGACGTGCCAATACATAAAGCATCAAACCACCGGCAGTTATCAGCGTTACCAGCAACACGGCTAAAGTTGCCGCATTGGGAAACAATGCGTAGATAGGTGCCCAAAGTAACAAAGCTGGAGTAAAGTGCTGTCCTAAGCGATGATAAAACACCGTAGGAATTTCATTGGCATGGACAACATTAGTAGAAAGACTTGAAGACAAAGAACTTTGAAAAAATCGTCCGTGGATATTATTCCAAAAAACCTGATTGAAAATACCCTGATCGAAAGATGCGTAAAAGCTAAAATATCGATTTAATATCAGTACAAGACATACAACAAAGAATACTCCCGCTATTGGAAGAATTGGTTTAATAAAAGTAAATAAATTTGATAAATTTGTTCTTGACTTAGGAATAGATATACTTTCTTGCAATTTTCACTACCTCACTCAATTATCTCGATGATGAAATTAATTTTCATGTTCCAAGATGCAAATATTATAAATGCAGTTTTCAGTGAGCAGTGAGCAGTGAGCAATTACTAATCCCCCATGCCCAATCCCCCATGCCCAATCCCCCATGCCACATCTCGTGCTAGAAGTGAGAAGTAACATTAAATTCCCAGAAGATGCCTAATTTAATTATTGATACTAAAAATTTACTTACCGATTTAATAGCTCGCTACTCTAAGAAAGTTGACTATTTAATGATTCGCCTTGAGGAAGCTGAGGGGGCTGATATCTTGTTGCGTGGCGATAAGGTGGAAACTCTAAGTGAATGTATTTCTATTGGGGGGCAGGTTAG
>JBCCLY010000765.1:0-2261 GCA_039026655.1 Cyanobacteria bacterium P01_C01_bin.38
GAAAAAGAAGCGATAGTAATCGATCAAAAATTGATGCAAAGTCTGAAAAGTATGAAAGATTTGCTTGTTGCTGGTGTTAAAGTTAAGTATTTTACTTTTGAAGAAAAATGCGAAGCACTTTGTTGGATATTGAATTGATGAATTTATTTCCGTTAGAAGATTACCTATAAAAAACCTTACTAGGCACTGAGGGCGCAGAGGTAAGAGATTATGAGAGATAGTAAGGGAGCATCCCAATGCAGGCAAAAATATAATTTGGTAGTGCGAGCATCTTGCTCGCTAGATAAGTAGTTAAACAAAATTAATTACACATTGTCATTGCGAGTGGAACGGAGTGAAACGAAGCATATGTCCTATCGGACACGCTCCGCTAACGCAGGGGCTGCGATTACTTCGCACAGCGAATAATGACGGTAAATATTTTTGTTGACTTACGTATACATAGCGAGCAAGATGCTCGCACTACAAAAAATAAATTTCCACATTTGGGATGCTCCCGATAGTAAAGCGAAACAAAACTGTAAAATTAATTTGACTGCTATTTCTAGAAGGGGTAATTTTATCTAAAAAAACAGAGACGTAGCACTGCAACGCCTCTACATTATATGATTAATATAGCTTGTAATTATTTTCCTAAAACCTGAAGCGTTACAGGTGCAACTCCGGAACGAATCATTCCTAATTGTCTGGCTGCTTTACGGGAAACATCTATCACTCTACAGCGAATAAATGGTCCTCTATCATTAATTTTTACTATCACAGAACGACCGTTTCTTTTGTTAGTTACCTTTACTCTTGTACCAAAAGGTAAGGTTTTATGTGCTGCTGTTAATTTTGTCTTGCTTCCATAATAGGAAGCCATTTGAGACGAACATCTACCAGTTTTTTTACGTTTTTTACGTCTTTTAGCAATCAGCATAGGCTGATTATTTTCTATTTCTACTACATTGCTTTCTCTATTTTGTGAAGAAGCAAAAGCAGCTTGTTGATAGTTGAAAGGAGTTAAAGCAATTCCTACTACGGCACTTAACAAAGCGAATAAAATACGTCTTTGAGTCATGTATATGTTTTGGCTTATATATTAATAGGGAACCACTTTTATTACGACGACTTACATTGCATTCTATATTTAGAAGCAATTAAAATTAGGAACAAACGAAACACACACACAGAAATCCTCACACCTTATAATTACTGCTTTAGGCAATTTCTCTACCAATTTGACATCGGTAGCATAACTTTACTGTAGTTAAACAACTGTTTAAACTGATATCTTGCACCATTCGCAACAAGCTAAAAGAAACCCGGTTTCTATTCGTGAAAATACGAATACCTCGTTATTTAACCGACAAGAAACCGGGTTTCTGAAACTTAACTTTTCTGTAGTTAAACAACTGTCTAAAGAAGTAATTACAGCTTTAATATATCAACCGAAAGAAGTAATTCCAAGCAAAGCGGGATACAACAGAAAGATAGGGAAACAAGGAGACAAGGAGAATTTAAACCTTTAACCTTTAACCTTTAACCTTTAACCTTAATTACTGATTACTATTAGAAGTTAACATTCTTAATGCCGGAGAATTTTCTAATTGTAGGGAATGTTGCGGTATGCCAATATTGATATTTTCTCTATCGAAAGCATACTTGAGACGGCGACGAAATTCTCTACCCAAAGCAAATTGCGTACCGGGTGCGGTTTTAAACCAAAGCAAAATTTCGATACCGTTTGAACTAATATTATTAACTCCTAAAACATTAGCTGGGTCGATAACTGAATCTGCCCATTCTTCATCATTCTGCATTCCGCAAGCGGTGTCTCTGACTATTGCTAATGCTTTATCAATATCAACTTCCGGACTAATTTCTACAGTAAATACTATCCGCGACCAGTCTTTTGTTAAATTATGAACTATGGATATCGTACTGTTAGAAATTGTGCTTAAACTTCCGTTTGGCTGACGTAGTTGAGTCATCCGGAGATTAACGTTTTCTACTACACCTACAGTTCCACCAATATCAATCAAATCGCCGATTATAAATTGGTCTTCCCAAAGCATAATCATACCATTAATGATATCTCTGATTAAGTTTTGCGAACTGAAAGAAACGGCAAAACCAACTATTCCCGCTCCAGCTAATATTGGTATAATCGGAATATGTAATTTTTCTAAAAACCATAAAATACCTAATACCATCCAGATAAAAGTTACTGCTCCATTCAACACATTACAAAAAGTAGTTAACCGAGAAACACGTCTTGC
>JBCCLY010000766.1:0-2236 GCA_039026655.1 Cyanobacteria bacterium P01_C01_bin.38
AACACCTTGCTGCAAGCCGTTTTTCGCCATTTCTTCTAATACCAAACGCCCTTCATCGGGAGTTCGACAAAAGGGAATCATGGGAATCAAATTAGTTAAACCCATTTCTTCCCTTACTCTTTTAATAGCTTGACATTCCAATGCAAAACCTTCGCGATAGCGCTCGTCATAATAACGCGCTGCACCCCGCCAACCTAACATCGGATTTTCTTCATTGGGTTCAAATTGCCTACCCCCCAACAAATTTGCATATTCATTACTTTTAAAATCCGACATCCTAACAATTACTGGCTTCGGATAAAATGCTGCTGTAATTCTAGCAATTCCTTGAGCTAATTTATCAACAAAAAACGCCGGTTTATCTTCATAAAGTGCGGTTATCCGAGCAATTTTCTCTTTTGCAAACCCATCTTCCAACTGATCAAAATAAAGCAAAGCCATTGGATGGATTTGGATTTGATTGGCAATAATAAATTCAGTACGAGCTAACCCCACTCCATCATTAGGAATTGTAGATAAACGAAATGCTTCTTGAGGATTACCCACATTCATCAAAATTTGGGTTTGGGTACGAGGCAAATCTTCTAACTGTACCTCTTCCACTTCAAAAGGCAATAATCCCTGATAAACCTTACCTTCTTCCCCTTCCGCACAAGAAACCGTTATTTCTTGGGAAGTTTTCAAAACCTCGGTGGCATTTTCACATCCGACAATCGCTGGTAAACCCAACTCTCTAGCAATTATCGCACTATGACAAGTTCTTCCTCCCGAATTAGTCACAATCGCACTGGCTTTTTTCATAATCGGTTCCCAATCGGGATCTGTTCTATCCGTTACCAGTATTTCCCCAGGTTGAAACTGCTCGATTTTACTAATATCTACAATTACCCGCGCTTTGCCGTTGCTGATGGCTTCCCCGACTGCACGCCCGGTGGTGAGGGGAGTGGGGGAGGGGGAAGAGGGGGTAGAGGGGGTAGAGTGGGTAGAAATATTCTCCTTGTCCCCTTGTCTCCTTTTCTCTACAAACTTATAATTCCGCAGAATATTACCAACCTTCTGTGACTGTACGGTTTCTGGGCGGGCTTGTACTATAAATAATTCGTTGGTAATCCCGTCTTTTGCCCATTCCATATCCATCGGTGTATACTTCCCGTGGACGTTGGAATAATGATCTTCTATCAAACAAGCCCAACGTGCTAGCTGTAAAATATCTTCGTCGTTTAATGCAAATTTTGCTCTTTCGGCAGATGATACGGGCACATTTCTAATATTCTTCGAGCCGTCATCGTAAATCATCTTGATTTCTTTGCTACCCAATCTCTTATCGATAATTGGACGATATCCCGATATTAATGTGGGTTTAAAAACATGGTATTCATCAGGATTTACCGAACCTTGAACTACATTTTCTCCCAATCCATAAGCTGCTGTAATCAATGCCGCATCTTTAAAACCACTTTCGGTTTCTATAGAAAACATTACTCCCGAAGTTGCTAAATCCGAGCGCACCATTTTTTGCACTCCCACCGCTAGCGCAACTTCAAAATGATCGAAGCCTTTAGTTTGTCGATAAGAAATTGCTCTATCTGTAAATAAGGAAGCAAAACAACGATGAGTTGCTGCTAAAACTTCTTCAACTGTAGTTACATTAAGATAGGTTTCCTGCTGCCCTGCAAAACTCGCATCTGGTAAGTCTTCAGCAGTGGCACTAGAGCGCACCGCAACATCTGTATCAACGTTGTACCGCTCGCACAATTTCTTATATGATTCGCTTATTGCACTCCTAAATTCTTTGGGAAATGGAGTATGTAATAACAACTGCCGCGCTTTCCTGGCTCTAATACGTAAATTCTGCAAATCATTTACATCCAAATCGGCAAACAGATTCCGCAGCTTTTCTTCTAATCCTGCCGACTTAATAAAATAACGATAAGCATAAGCAGTAGTAGCAAAACCCGTGGGAACATTAACCCCTTTCGCAGTTAACTGCCCAATCATCTCTCCCAAAGACGCATTTTTACCGCCAACTATAGGAACATCATTAATACCAATCTCATCAAACCACAGTACAAATGCTTCTTCCCTGGAGAATTCAAGAGTATTTTTATCTGCTATTTCATTCATAATTATTTCTCCTCAAATATGCAAGAATATTCGTTTATGTAAATCTTCTGCTTGCAATATTGGCTTGTCTCTAACAACCGCTATCGAAACCAACTACCATAACAAAAAAATC
>JBCCLY010000767.1:0-2236 GCA_039026655.1 Cyanobacteria bacterium P01_C01_bin.38
GTAGTTGGTAGTTGGTAGTTGGTAGTTGGTAGTTGGTAGTTGGTAGTTGGTAGTTGGTAGTTGGTAGTTGGTAGTTGGTAGTTGGTAGTTGGGGATTGGGCATGGGAGATTGGGCATGGGAGATTGTGTAAAACAAAGGGAGCAAGATGCTCCCACTACAGATATTTCTATAACTCTTAACTCCTAACTCCTAACTCCTAACTCCTAACTCCTAACTCCTAACTCCTAACTCCTAACTCCTAACTCCTAACTCCTAACTCCTAACTCCTAACTTTCTTAACCTTTTTCTACTAATTTTTTAAAGTGTAAATACGCTTCTTCTGGTGTTAGGGCTTCGGATTTGTCGTCGTGAGCAATGAAGTATTCTCTGCTGTCTGAAAAGAAACGTACTGTAAAGTTTGGTATTAAACCTAGTTTCAAAGCTTGTTTTCCAAGTTCGTCGGTTGCGTCAGCTAAAGAATTTCCGTCGTGAAATTTGACAGTAGACATTTTTCCCCTCTTTTTATTTATCTATTTATTGGAAGTTTTCGATGCCAAATTTATTTATATAGGCATCAAAAACTACAAAAATCACATTTCTTGCTGATATTTTTCTAAGATATCTACCAAGCTGACTTGACACTGCGATGGAACTAAATCTAATAAAGGTATTTCACGTTTACCACCACCTACTTTGATGGGGATAGATTGTAAAACGTGAATAACATCATCTTCGTCTATGGATTTATTAGAAGCGATCAAAGGATAAACTTGTTCGGCGACAACGGTATGCAGTTTTGCATCGGACAAATAAAGGTGCCACTTAGCAATATCTATATAGACATTTTCGCCAATTTCAGCAGCTAAGCCTTCCATGAATTCTGCGTTGTTACTCATAGCCTCAAATTTACAAATTACTCCAGAATTATGCTGAAATTCTCAAGTTAACTCTACCACCGCAAGTGGCGATCGCCTTTAGTTTAATACTCCATCTTCAGGTAGATTTTGTGGGAGTATCTGAATAATCTGCAATAAATGAAATATAAATCAGATGAGAGACTAATATTCCCAGCCAGCTTAATGTCAAAATGGGCAACCACTGCCAGTCAGTTAACAGAAAATTGTGAAAAAACCACAAGCCGGAATTGAATAAAGCAAATGTCGCCACATGAACGGCAAAATTCATTCTATCGTCTAGTTTACGGTAAGCTGGGTCATTTTTACGGTCTGGTTCGCGGGGCCAACGTGGAGGCATATATATTGATTAGAAAATAAACAATCGGTTATTTCTATAATTTTAATGTTATCCGGGTCACAAATCTAATTTTAGATTTTGAAACACTGTAGGCTTTATCGCAAATCCGCCGGGGAATGCAATTCCCCGTCTGATAGCAAAAGTCCTATAAATAGGACTATCAAAATTAATATGGAATACTAGTAGTAAGGAAAAGTGTTCCTAAAATACAAAATCCAAAATCTAGAATCCAAAATTGACATGACTATCTTTGAGCAACTGGATGAAGATATACTATTTCCCAGCGGTGACGGCAAACCAATGGCAGAAAATACCGAACAGTATCGCTGGATAGTCATTATTAAGGAAAATTTAGAAATTCTGTTTGCTAATGATGATAATGTTTTTATTGCTGGGGATTTATTATGGTATCCGGTGCATTCTCAATTAATTTCGCCGACAGCACCCGATGTCATGGTAGTATTTGGCAGACCAAAAGGTAAACGCAGTTCTTATCGTCAGTGGAATGAGGAGAATATTGCACCTCAGATCGTATTTGAAATTCTTTCTCCAAGCAATGATGCGAAAGAAATGGAGCGTAAGTTAGTTTTTTACAATACTTATGGTGTTGAAGAATATTATATTTACAATCCTCAGATTCTTCAATTTGATGGTTGGGTACGACAAAACGGTAATTTGACTAAGCTGTGGGATGTAAATGGTTTTGTTAGTCCCCGGATGGGAATTAAGTTTGAAACAGCGCAAGGTGAATTAGTTATTTATCGTGCTGATGGGCAAAGGTTTTTGTCTTCGGTGGAGTTGGAGCAGCGTTTTCAAGAGGAGCGGATGAGAGCGCAACGGGCTGAGTTGTTGTTGGAGCAAGAGCGACAGCGAGCAGAGCAAGAGCGTCAGCGTGCCGAGCAGATGGCTGATTATTTGCGGAGTATTGGTGTCGATCCGGATGATATTTAATTGAAATTATTCCACAACCATGTAGAGACGCGATATATCGCGTCTCTACAA
>JBCCLY010000768.1:0-2229 GCA_039026655.1 Cyanobacteria bacterium P01_C01_bin.38
TACCGAACTAACTTGGAAATTAGACATAGCAATTGCCATAATAATCCGTACTTTAAATCAAATTAACCAGCCAAATAGTTTGATAAACAAAGGGTCTTCAGAAGAAGTTGAAATTGCGATTGCTCGTTTAGTTAAATTTGTGGCTCAGGGGATGAGGAATTATGATTAAAGAAAAAAAACTATTTAGTGAAACAAACCTCTCGCGATGAAGACAAGGATTCTAAAGTTACAGGGGAAATTACTTCCATATATCTTAATCCTGAATATGGTCGAAAAGGTTTAGGAACAGAATTGATTGAATTTATTTTTAAAGATATGAGGAATAGAAAATTTACTCAAATAACTCTTTGGGTACTGGACACAAATGAGATAGCACGTAAATTCTATGAAAAAATGGGGTTTCAACCAGATGGAGCTACTAAAATTGACGTTAGAGAAAATTTTGAACTTCGAGAAATTCGGTATTTAATCAATTTACTCTAAATATCCCTATTTGATAAGTAATT
Source organism: Cyanobacteria bacterium P01_C01_bin.38 (assembly GCA_039026655.1). Taxonomy (GTDB): domain Bacteria; phylum Cyanobacteriota; class Cyanobacteriia; order Cyanobacteriales; family Nostocaceae; genus Rivularia. The sequence continues at coordinate 507 of JBCCLY010000768.1, forward strand.
AAGTAAATGAAAAATAGCTATTATTTTGAAGAGTTAATTATAGACATCAAAAATAATTAACCTCGATTTTAAAATCTAACTTCTAATAAATCAATAAAAAACCTGAGTATAATGCTTATCAAAATTATGTTCAAAAATAGCATTAACAATCGCATTCACAATTTTTTCACCACCACTACATGAAGGTTCAATCGGATTTGCGTAATCACTAGCTTCATTACAAGTTAATCTTAAATCAATTAGCGGAATACCAAATTGAAAAGCTTGTCGAATAATTACATCATTGAAAATAGCTAAAGCAGCAACTCCAATTCTTTGATAAGTTGATTCGGGATAATTCGGATTATAGATAGTGCAAATAGCTGTAGGTATACCAAGGCTTAAAATACTTCGTAGCAATTTACGATATCCATCTTCAAAATCTTCTCGTAAATTAGCCAGCTTAATAAAAACCTCAGCAGAAGAAGCAACTTTCTCATTCAAAATGCCGATACAGCTAAGTGCATCGTTTCCTCCCACACTCACCACCAAATGAGTAGCATCTTTAGGTAAATTTCCCAGTTGAGCATAAACGTCATCAACTTTATCACCGTCAATTGCATTTAAACTAGCATTCCAATTTTGGGGAAGCTTGGTTCGTAACTGCGAAATTACATCCGGATTTTCGCCAACATAAGCAGCATTATCAAAAATCGAATCACCAAGTAGAACTATGTGGGGCATTTTTAATCTGGGTAATGGGTAATGGGTAATAGGGAATAGGGGATTGGGCATCGGGGATAGGTAAAGAGGATTATATATTTTTTTTATTAGCTGATAAAAGTCTCTAAATTCAAAATCTAAAATTATTTAACTTCTCACCTTTAACTCTACAATCCCCAATGCCCAATCCCCAATGCCCAATCCCCAATGCCCAATCCCCTATGCCCAATCCCCAATGCCCAATCCCCAATGCCCAATCCCCAATGCCCAATCCCCTATGCCCCATGCCCAATTCCCGATTACCAAATCTTCTTTCAAATGCAAAGAGTAAGATAGAATTGTTAAGGGATGTTTACAGAATGACCATTTTTATCCGAATTCTGTTAGTACAGCCTTTACACAATAGTTAAGATATATAAACCCGCAGTTAACCGGACGCAATTATGACGCTCCCAATCCGTAACGTCGCTATTATCGCTCACGTAGATCACGGCAAAACAACCCTCGTTGATTCCCTGCTCAAACAATCTGGCATTTTCCGTGAAGGGGAAGACGTTCCGGATTGCGTCATGGATTCAAACGATTTGGAAAGAGAAAGAGGAATTACGATTCTTTCCAAAAATACGGCCGTTCGCTACAAAGAAACTTTAATTAATATTGTTGATACTCCTGGACACGCTGACTTTGGTGGAGAAGTAGAACGGGTATTGGGTATGGTTGACGGTTGCGTCCTAATCGTGGATGCGAATGAAGGTCCCATGCCTCAAACTCGCTTTGTGCTGAAGAAAGCTTTAGAAAAAGGATTGCGTCCGATTGTTGTAGTCAACAAAATCGACCGTCCCCGAGCAGATCCCCATGTCGCAGTTGATAAAGTATTGGATTTGTTCCTTGAGTTGGGAGCAGATGACGATCAATGCGATTTCCCTTATTTGTTTGCTTCTGGTTTAGCGGGCTTCGCTAAAAACGAACTGGAAGATGAAGATAAGGATATGCAGCCTTTGTTTGAGGCAATTTTACGTCA
>JBCCLY010000769.1:0-2225 GCA_039026655.1 Cyanobacteria bacterium P01_C01_bin.38
AAATGAAAAGTCAAGTGCGATCGCCACTAACTGCACGGCTCATCGCAATCACTTACTCTGCGCCCCTCCGTGCTTACCTTTGCGTCACTCTGCGTTAAAACTTATCAAATCCAAAATGCTACCTTAAAGAATGTCTTTCGGAGCTTAAACTAAAAACTAAATGCTGCTAACCATCGCTACAACCCACCAACCTGCAACCGACTTGGGTTATCTTCTACACAAGCACCCAAATAGCTGTCAATCGTTTTCGCTTTCCTTTGGAGAAGCACACGTTTTCTATCCAGAAGCAACAAACGAACAATGTACCGCAGCATTATTATTAGATATCAACCCGGTAAAATTAGTTAGAAAAAGAACATTAACGCTGGATGCTTATGTGAGCGATCGCCCTTATGTAGCTTCTTCATTTTTCAGCGTGGCGATATCTCAAGTATTTGGTACTGCTTTGGGTGGGCGTTGTAAGGATAAACCGGAATTAGTAGAAACTGCAATACCGTTAGTAGCAAAAATATCGGTTTTACCTTGCCATAATGGCGAAGGTTTCTTGCGAGAATTGTTTGAGCCTTTGGGTTATAAAGTAAGCTTGCAAAATTATCCTTTAGATGAAACTTTTCCGGAGTGGGGAGACAGTAAATATTTCACCGTTGAATTGCAAAACACCTTACCGCTTTCGCTTTTACTCAGCCATCTTTATGTTTTGATACCAGTTTTAGATAATAATAAACACTACTGGGTAGATGAAGAAGAAGTAGAAAAATTATTGCGTCACGGCGAAGGTTGGTTAAAGGAACATCCATTAAAAGAAGAGATTACCAAACGCTATTTAAAACGACAATATCGCTTAACTCGCTCTGCTTTAGCGCAACTAACAGAAAACGAACCAGATCCAGATAGTGCGGAAGAAAATCATGATAAAGAAGAAGCAGCAGTTGAAAAACCATTGAGTTTAAATAAACAGCGTTTGAATTCAGTTGTAGAAACTTTAAAACAGAATAATGCCAAAAAAGTTGTAGATTTAGGTTGTGGACAAGGTAATTTCCTAAAATTACTTTTGAAAGACAGTTACTTTGAAAAAATTACCGGAGTAGACGTTTCCTATCGTTCTTTAGAAATTACCAAAGAAAGATTAGATAGATTGTATTTACCTCGCAATCAATGGGAAAAATTACAGTTAATTCAAAGCGGTTTAACTTATACAGATAAACGCATTACCGGATACGATGCGGCAGCAGTAATTGAAGTAATAGAACATCTTGATTTACCCAGATTAAATGCTTTTGAAAGAGTTTTATTTGAATTTGCAAGACCAAAATCGGTAATAGTTACCACACCAAACATAGAATATAACGTTAAATTTGAAAATTTACCCGCAGGAACATTACGTCATAAAGATCACCGCTTTGAATGGACAAGAGCAGAATTTCAAAAATGGGCAAATCAAGTAGGAGAAAACTTTAGTTATAGCGTGAAATTTAAAAATATCGGTGACGATGATTTAGAAGTAGGTTCCCCGACACAAATGGCAGTTTTTTCAATTATCAATTAACAATTATCAATAAAAGGTTTGTAGTAAGGACTTTAGTCCCCCGGAGCGATAAATCGCCAACTACGAACAGATTTTTAAAGCGATAAATCGTTTACTACAAATAATGCAAGCAATCATATTCATCGGTATCCAAGGAGCAGGGAAATCAACATTTTACCGTGAATATTTCCTTGATACCCACATCAGAATTAATCTTGATATGCTCAAAACTCGTCACCGAGAAAAGTTGATTTTTCAAGCTTGTTTATCAGCAAAACAGCGATTCGTCATAGACAACACCAATCCCACAGTAGAAGATAGAAAACGCTATATTGTTCCAGCCAAAGCACAAGGTTTTCAAGTGCTAGCATATTACTTTAATTCAAGTTTGGCAGATTGCAAACAGCGTAATAGTCAACGCACTGGTAAAAAAGTGATTCCCTTAGTAGGAATATTATCAACTTATAAAAAACTCACTTTACCAAGTTACAAGGAAGGATTTGATGCAATATACTCGGTAAAAACCCATCTAGATTATTCGTTCATAGTTGAGGAGTGGAATCGTGAAATTTGACGAACTTGATACTAAAATGCGGGTATTTGAAACCGCTCACGATTATTGCGTGCTACCAGGAATTTATATTGTTGCAAGGTTAGACGGAAGGGGTTTTACTAAGTTAACAAAAGACGTGCATAAATT
>JBCCLY010000770.1:0-2219 GCA_039026655.1 Cyanobacteria bacterium P01_C01_bin.38
TGGTTCTATGGTTTACCGTCACATCAGTCTCCCTGGTTGTCAGTTGGGTTTTGATGCACGTTACAGCTTAATTGAAGATTTTCTACAAGCATTTTATATCGAAGCTATTAAAGCATTCCGTAGGGAAAACGAATTACCAGCTGATTACACTCCCCGCACTCGCTTGCAGTTAGGAGAGTACATGGCATTTACCGAACAGTATGCCAAACGTCGTATTTCTCTACCTGGCAATGCTAACCAGCAGTTAATCATCCTCCGCGCTCAAGGTTTCAGCCGTCGTTTACCTCAAGAAACCACCGTTGATATGGAGATGGCTTTGGAATCAGCCAAATCTGAAGATGCCGAAGCTTATCAACGTAGTTCCGCTGTTCAACAAGTAAGATCGCAAATGGTTGCAAAATCCAATTTCGATCCAGCAGAAGAAGCTGAACGCGATAGAGTTGTTTCTGAGTTGGTAAACTACTTACAGGCTCAAGGTCAAAATGATTGTGTAGATTACTTATCCTTGAAACTACAGGATCTCAGCGCTCCAGAAATTGACAGAATACTAGGTTTAACTAGTCGTCAGCGCGATTATCTGCAACAGCGTTTTAAGTATCATGTAGAAAAGTTTGCTCGTACTCATAACTGGCAATTGGTACACCAGTGGTTGGGTGCAACTTTAGAGCAAAAATTGGGAATGTCTTCCACTCAGTGGGATGCTTTTGTTGGACAACTTTCCGAACAACAACGTCAAATGTTGGAATTGAAAAGCGCCAAGGAAAACGATCAAGCAATTGCCAAAGAGCTTAAGTGTACTCCCAAACAGCTACAAAAGCGCTGGACAAAGTTGCTAGAAATGGCATGGTCTATCCGTAACGGTAATAGTGAAGTTAAAGCAGGTTAGAATCTTGGTTAATAACATCTACCTTTCCAAGCCGATTCAATCTTTACAGGAATTTTCAATTACTATAGATGATTTCCGAAACTATTCAAACAATGAAAATACTCGCATTTATTCCCCGCAAATACAAATAACAAATGCCTCAATTGTCTGTTAATTTGTCGGGGATAAATAGGGAGCCTCTACTAAAGTTATTGCATCGATTCAAGTATTTTCATTGTTTGTTAAAAGAAATAAGTTTTAGAAAATTGTATAGAAATGGGAATAGGGAACAGGGAACAGGGAATAGGGAATAGGGAATAGGGAATAGGGAATAGGGAATAGGGAACAGGGAATAGGTAAGAAGAATTTACAAGCGACACTTTAAAGGTAAAACTGGTAATTGATAACTGTTCACTGATAACTGTTCACTGATAACTGTTCACTGATAACTGTTCACTGATAAGACGTAATCAACAGCTCGTGAATAGTGCCGCGATTTTTAATCTTCGAGTTGATGACTCGCGATGCTTTTATCGGAACTATATTAAAACCAATTTCTGCATACAGTTCTCTAATAAATTGACAATCCGAGTTACACACCATAATTTTTACGCCTCGACTTGCTAATTCTGCACAGATATCTCTCAAACGTATTTGGTCGTCTTCGGTAAAAGCATTACGACTGTAAGCGGTAAAGTAGCTGGTGCTGCTGATGGGATGATAGGGAGGATCGAAAAATACAAAATCATCTCTGCTTGTTGCATATTCAAGAATATGCCCGAAATCTGCTTGCTCGATCTGTGCTAACTGCAATGTTTCGGATGCTGAGGATAATAATTCTATCGAACAAATATTAGGTTTGCTGTATCTACCCAAAGGTACGTTAAATTGACCTTTAGAATTGACTCTATAAAGACCGTTAAAGCAGGTTTTGTTTAAATAAATTAAGCGAGCCGCTGTTTCTAAATCGGTTTTTACAGATGTTTTACGCAAGTCGTAATAATATTCTTTGCTATGATTATGTTCGTGTATTTTTAACAAACTAATCAGTTCTGGCAAATAGTCTTTTACGCATTTGTAAGTAGCAATCAGTTCCGAGTTAATATCGCTGAGTATCCCTGCATATGGTTGGAGATGAAAAAAAAGCGCACCTCCACCCAAAAATGGCTCATAATAATTTCTATAAGTTTGTCTTTCGGGTAAATAATTACTGATTTGCCCCAGCAATTTGCCTTTGCCGCCAGCCCACTTGAGAAAGGGACGCGGGAAAGCTTGTTTCGAGATTCGACTTACCATTAAACTAAAAACTAAAAACTAAAAACTAAAAACTAAAAAATTACTCTTTTGTAACGAA
>JBCCLY010000771.1:0-2214 GCA_039026655.1 Cyanobacteria bacterium P01_C01_bin.38
TTCAGCAAGAAAAACCAAAATACGCTCGTTCTTATGCATTATCAATTGAACGCGATGCAGAATTTCAACAAGTACTAAGTGTACTAAAACGCATTGGTCAATTAATTTTGTTGTAGTCAATTCCCTACCCATCAAAAAAATGTAATTCAAATGAATTGAATGTCTAAATTGTTTCGGTCGTAAAAATTGACTTGTTTCCAAAAGAATTAAACATAGCCATTTCTTGAATTTCTTTCATGCTAAATCTTTTAATTGCTGACTTGGTGGCTAAAAGACAAATATCGTCATTGGAGTACTTATTAGTATGTAGAGTTTCTTGAGATAAAACATGTGAGTTTAATTTATCAAGATTTTGACCGTTTACAAAAGGAACTATAACAATTGGAATTTTGGTTTCGGAATCAAAATTATTGCAATACCCAACTAAATATTTATATTTTTGTAATTTCTCTTTATCTTCACCAATAACAGTAGAAAATATTTTTTGTTTCTCCTCATCTTGTGTGACTATTTCAATTGATAATCCTGTGGATTTTGGCTTACCCCAATTCGGGTCTAGCTGTTTTCTACGTTTGGCTTCTCCCATATTTCTCCTATCATAAATCCGCAAGAAATGTTCTTCTCTCCGAGCGATTTGAGAACAACACACATCTTTATTATCGTAACGCTCACCCCGCATCTACAGTCACATCGGATGAATTAAGTTTTAACTCATTAATTGCAATCGCTTCTCTATTAACTTTCGGAGAGGTCTGCTTAAAACCCAATCACAGAAATAGCCTTCTTCCGGTCTTCAGGACTAACTTCCAAATACTTTTGTAAAACCCCCAAATCATTATGCCCGCTAATATCCTGTATGTGACGTAAAGGAACACCAGCATTACACATTTGAGTTAAAGCAGTTCTGCGGAAACTATGGGTAGAAGCACCATCAACACCAATACGCTTGCAAGCAGAACGCAAAATCTTATCAGCCATAAAACGGCTCAAATGCTCGCTCACACCATGCTTACCCGGAAACAAAGCCTTATGGGGAGTTTTACGGGGAGTATAATCTTCTAAAATAGTTGCTAAAGCAGGCTGAATGTCTACTACACGAGTTTTTAACTTACCTTTAGTGGTAGACTTGCGGAAAGTAATAGTTAAATTTTTGATATCAGTAGTTTTTAAAGCCAGGGCTTCAGAAATGCGACAGCCAGTAAACAAACAAATGGCAAACAAAGCTTTATCGCGGGTCTTTGTAAACCCGTGCGTAAACAATCTTTGCATTTCTTCGGCAGTTAAAATCTTTCCTTGCCCATTGCCATTTACCTTCATGACCCTGCTGTCCGACTATTATTGTTACTTATTACACGTTACACCCATATCGTGTATAAACCGCTTCAAAGCCCTGTAAAAACGTGCAATCTTATTTTACCAGCAGAGTGTATTTAATTTTCTTATTTGTAGTTAGGACGACTCCATAAGTCTTTGAGGGATTTTTGATAACTGCTGTTTATTTCGTCTTGTTGGCAACACTTCTCACACTGTTGACTTTTGAGCTATTAATGCAGGCGAGCAGTTGCATCTATACGCCCGTCTATACATTGTCTACCGTCGTCGGTCGGGATAAGATATCCCCGTTGACTGGTTGCGGCATTCCCGATTGGTTTACATCGCCTTCCCGGAGTTAATATTCTTCATTTTTTTTCTGAGAGCCACTTGCTTAATGCGTCCCAGTTTAACGATGCCCACACGCGCATAACTTCGGTATCCCAAGAAAAACCAGGCTCTCTCCAACCTACTGGAGCGCAACCAGTGGAATCGCAGAACTCACCAAGTATATCTATTCCTTCCCACATAAGGCAGATATCTCTATTTAAAACCATCTCAACCAATTGGTCAGAACAATCGGAAGTGCCTAGCAATCTTTTGAGATAATGCTTTATTTCAAAACGGGATAAAGGCATTCGTTGTTGAATAGCAAAAATTGGTTCGCTGTTTTTCATGGTTATTCTTCGTTTAGTGGCTGGTTTATATTCTATAAAGACTGTCATGCAATCTACCAGCTTACTCGGTGGAAAAGTGGAGAAGCGCCCCTAGGAAGGAGATGTCACGTGGCTGAAACTACCGATTACTTTTACGCCTTTTTCTCAATTCCTCTATCAGAAGGCTTTTACCACAACGTTGTTGGTTTCAGATAGTATATAGATAAAACTAAAGTATTTTAATAAA
>JBCCLY010000772.1:0-2203 GCA_039026655.1 Cyanobacteria bacterium P01_C01_bin.38
CTAAGAATTCTGAAGATGAAACCTGTCCTTCTTCGTCGATACCCTCTTTTCGCAAGACTTTAACAAATGTCATCACAAGAATTTTCAAGTCAAGCCATAAACTCCAATTATCGATATACCAAACGTCTAATTCAAATTTTTGTTCCCAGCTTATAGCATTACGACCTTTAACCTGTGCTAATCCGGTGATACCTGGTTTAACTTCATGACGACGCGCTTGTTGAGGACTGTAGCGTTCCAAGTATCTTACTAATAAAGGACGCGGGCCCACCATACTCATATCTCCTTTAACAATGTTCCACAACTGCGGAATTTCATCTAAACTGCTTTCTCGCAGAAACTCACCAAAAGCAGTCAGACGCTCTTCATCACTTAATAGATTACCCTCAGCATCCTTTTCGTCCGTCATGGTGCGAAACTTATAAAAACGGAAAATCTTTCCATCCTTACCAGGACGAGGCTGACTAAAAATCAACGGACTGCCCATGCGAAAATAAATTGCGATCGCGACTATTAATATTAGAGGAGAAAGCACCAATAGAGCGATGGCTGCGACAAACCTGTCTAAAACGGATTTAATGATGCGACTGCTTTTACTACGCTCACCCTGTAACTTTTGAGCAATCATTGATAGAACCCTTTAACTTCAAAATTAATTCAAAAATTTTTGCCTAAATTAGCAGCAATTAACTATTGGACTAATCCTTCAAACCAAATCGAGATCAAAGCATATAACTTCACTCTAATAAGCTGCTTCGATTATTAATTGAATATGCTAAAAAATGGGGAAAGCATTATTTTGTCAGCTTTCCTTACTAAGGAAGGTATTTTTTACCTTTGTATTGCATAGGACTTACGCAACCGGCATATTTTTACTGTAGGGTGCTGTGACACTTTGACTAATGTTGAACGTAGTAACAATGTTTTCAGTGTCACGCACCACCCGAGTCTTGTGACGCTTGCGTAAGTCCTGTTGCAGTTAAATATGAATAATTACCCTATGAGAATTGAAAATCAAATTTTCTATCCATAATAAAGATAACTAAGTTTGGTTAATTTTTGTTGCCAATTTGGCAGTAATTTACTTTTGCAGGATTTATTATTAATTGTTTTGTGTTGAGTATTAGTTGATTTGCTTGGATTTTAGGCGGATAAAGTTTCGGCGTACAAGGTTTCGTGAAGTTCGATAATGTGGCTTAGATCGAAGTTATTCATATGTTCTCGTCCTTGTTTCCCCATCATGGAAGCCTCTTGAGGATGATTTAACAAATATTTAATTGCATTTGCAAGTTTATCTATATTCCCTACAGGGAAAAGAATTCCACTATCCAATGTAATTAAATCTCTAGTTCCACGAATATTGCTACCGATAACAGGAGTTTCTAAACATAAAGACTCCATAACACTCCGAGGAAGTCCTTCTTGCTCAGAAGCGAGAATAGTAGCAAAAGCCGCTCTCATTAAAATTGGAATATCATTGCGGTGTCCGAGAAAACGTATTTTTTCCTGTATTCCTAATTGAGTTGCTAACTGTTGCATTTGTATCAATAAATCCCCTTCTCCAGCAAAAGCTAAACAGGCATTTGTCGGATTGACCTTAGCAAATGCTCTTAAAATATCTTGTGGATGCTTGCGTGCAATAAATTCAGCTACCGATAGTAAAAGTTTAGTGTCGGAACGTAAACCTAATTCTTGGCGTACTTCTTCAACTTCAGATTCTAAAGTAGAATTAGAACTGTAATAATCTAAATCTACGCCAATTCCTGGCATATAGCGGACTTTTTCCTCAGCAATCAACTTATGATGTTTTGCTGCTGCCTCATCCTCACGATTAATAGTAACTAAATAGTCCGTCCAATTCCCTGCAAGTTTTTCTAACCAAAGAAAAGCCGTATTTCTTAAAGCTGTTCCACCGCTATGGAAGTGAAAACCGTGGGCAGTATAAATGACCTTAGTTCGATCTAATTTTCTATAATTTTTAAGGGCGTAACGAGTAACAAAAGCAGCTACCGGAGTATGAACGTGAACTATATCGTATTGCTCTTGCTCCATAGCTGCCTGTATTTGACGTGGTGCAGCGATAAAATTTTGCGGGTTTAAGGGATTTCGCGACCATTGTACGTCCCAAATGCGGTCAAATTCCTGTTTACATTCGTCACAACCAGAAATTCCACAAGCCATTGCATCTACTTGCCAACCTTGA
>JBCCLY010000773.1:0-2200 GCA_039026655.1 Cyanobacteria bacterium P01_C01_bin.38
GAAACATACAGGAAAACAGTTAGAAAGCGACCCCAACATCAGCTTAAAAGCAAGCGCATGGGTAGTCGAGGGGCTTATAAAGAAGAACCATTTCACTGGTATATTTATCATTCACAGACACCCGTTCACGGAGACCGCCCATTAGAAGTATGTCATATAGACCATACCGAAGTAGATGTTGAACTGCTCAGTTCAATAATGAAACAGCATGACACTGCCCAAGAGTCTTTGACAGAACAAACTAATATGGGAAGGGCTTGGGCAACACTAATGATTGATGCCTATTCTCGGCGAATACTTGCAGTTTACATGAGTTTCGACCCGCCTTCTTATTGTTCTAATATGATGGTTTTGAGGATTTGCGTTTCTAGATATGGAAGACTACCTCAAATTATTGTAGTGGACTGCGGAGCTGATTTTGACAGCATTGATTTTGAAACTCTCCTTGCCTATTTCGGAATTACCAAAAAACAAAGACCTCCAGGTAAACCTCGCTATGGGTCAGTAATTGAATCTTTCTTTGGAGTTGCTGATAAGGAATTTTGGCATAACTTGATGGGAAATACCCAAATAATGAAAAATGTTCGCCAAGTTACTAAATCGGTAAATCCCAAGAACCATGCAATTTGGACATTGCCGTCCTTGTACGCAAAATTTTGTGAATATTGTTATGAAGTGTACGATAGTTGTCCACACCCCGCATTGAGAATGAGTCCTTGTGAAGCTTTTAATATGGGACAGGTAAATGCAGGTAGTCGAGAACACACTTTAATAAACCTCTCCGAGTTTGAGTTGCTAGCTCTACCATCACTAACTAGCCTTAATGGTAAAAGGAAGGTAACTCAGGATGGTGTCAAAATTAACTATATCTACTACTGGAATTCCTCATTCAGACTTATTCGCGGAGATAAAGTAGACGTTAAGTATGACCCTTTTGACATCACAGTGGCTTATGCTTATGTACAAGGTGAATGGGTTAAATGTTTTTCTCGTTACTTATGGGAATTATCGGGGCATTCAGTACGAGAATTAATGATTGCTGCTTCTGAATTAAGAAAACTCAACAAAATTCATTTTCAAAAATTTGGAGAGATTACAGCTAAAAAACTGGTTGCATTTTTTAAACGTATCGAAATGCAAGAAGCTCTTCTCACTCCACCTTGGCTTTCTGCAAAAAAAGCTATAGAGCAGCAGCGTATAAAAGATGCGGAACTCAAACAAGTTATATCAATAGTTGAAGGAAAATCGATTGAGGTTGAACATATAGAAGATTCTTCTAACTTTAGTGCATTTGAAGATGAACAACAACCAATATTATCTTCCGTTTCAACCGAAGTTAAATATATACCTCAAGAAAATGTAAACGAAACCTTTGAACCATTAGAGGAATGGTAATGAATAATCAATATGGATTTCCACCGGAACTAATTGACCAGCCACCACAGCTTCATATTGCTATATTTTAAAAATCCAGGCAAGACAATTATGCACGAACAATTAAAAATAGCTTTTAATAAGCTCTTTCGTACTGTTCATGAACCCGCAGGAGCTTCAATTATTTTAGTAATTGGCCCCTTGCTGAGTTGGTAAATCAACCTTGTTACTACTTCTCACGAAAAAGATTTTGGAGGAGAGTTTAGTCCGAATGTCAGTTTCTCCTGCTTGGATTCCAATTGTTTGTGTAGAAGCACCCGCTCCAGCTGGTAAAGCGACTTTTCGTTGGAAAAATTTCTATAGAACAATACTTCTTGCTGTTGATGAACCAGGAATCGACCAAAAAATTGATTACGATTCAGATGGTGTTCGTCGAGGTCGTAATGGAAAACTGCTTATTAGCTTAAAAGCAACAGAGGACTCTCTACGCTCTTCTATGGAAAAAGCCTTAATTCATCGACACCCTTATACTTTAGCCATAGACGAGTTTCAGCATATTGGTAAGTTAGCAGGAATCGAACTCTTGCAAGCACATATGGACTGCGTGAAATCAGCAGTTAATATTACTAAAGTTCCTTGGACTGGATTTGGAACTTATCAACTAATCGACTTCTTGGAGTTAAGTCCACAACTTTCACGACGTACTAAAATTATCCATTTTCCACGTTACAATTTGCAGTTTGATGAAGATGTTAATGAATTTAAGAGAGTACTAGAGCATCTTCAATTGAGAATGCCACTTAAAGAAACTCCTCCTTTACGACAA
>JBCCLY010000774.1:0-2192 GCA_039026655.1 Cyanobacteria bacterium P01_C01_bin.38
GGCTCAACGTAAAGTTGAGAATCACTGGGAATTCCAACCATATAACTGGCCCAAAGCGACCTGGGGAGGTGATATGCGTTCGATGTTAGAAGCAGCTTCACCGATAAAACGTTATGAATTACTTAAAGATTGGGGTGGAACTACCACAGCAGATCGTACAGATTGGAAAGAAATTATTCAAGAAGGTTTAGATTCTCGATGGTACAGCATTGAATTTGGTCAAGTAGAAAAGGTAGAACGTAACAATCAAGGAAAACCTCTTTCTTATATCAGAACTCAGAAAGGATTGTTAGAGGTAGCAGCAGATTTCATTATTGACTCAACAGGATTGGAAGCTAAACCTCAGAATAATCCTTTATTTGCCGATTTAATTAACCGTTACAAATTGCCATTATCACCTTATGGTGGTTTGCAAGCTGCTAAAGATTTTGAAATGAAAGAGATGCGAAATATTCACGGCAGAATGTATATTTCCGGAGTTTTAACTTTGGGTGGTCCTTATGCTGCAATTGATACATTTTTAGGTTTGCAGTATGCAGCTCAAAGAGCAGCAGATGCTTTAGTTGCTATAAAAGCTCCAGATATAAAATATCTAAATGGTTTGAATTCTCTATGGCAATGGACTAAATGGGCAGCTAATCAACAGCCATAAATTTTGTTTTTATCAGGACTTACGCAATTGTCATAATACCAGGCTGGTGCGTGACACTGAATACATTGTTACTACGTTCACAGTTGCTCAAAGTGTCACAGCACCCTACAACAAAAATGTGCCAGTTGCCGCCATTCCTATTAGCTTTTCAATTTTCATCATCATCCAAATCTATAAACGTCTTATTCCAAAAACAGTAAAATCTAGAATCGCCAATCTAAAATCTAAAATCTAAAATCTAAAATCGAATGACACCTACATTAATTGGACGCTGGCAATCTCGTATTTTTCTATTAGCAACTATTGGTATTTTGTTTACTTTACCATTTGCTTTTAATAATAGTTCACAACAAATTGAATGGATTTATTTTTGGATTTTGTTTTATATAGGGCTGTTTGGTTTAGCTTGGGATATTCTCTATAACTATTTACAAAAATTTCTTTGGGACCATGATTGGCCTGGTATCTTGCAATTTATAGCAGCAATTGTCGAAGGTATTTTTTTAGTATTGCTGATAAATTTTGTGGGATTACCCAATATTCCCCAAGATCGGTTTTCTCTAAGTACCTATATTTTTCATTACAGCGTTGTTTGGGTTGCACTCTACTGTGCTTCTTGGGTAGTTATGCGCTTGTTATTCCCTAGAGCGCGGTTTCGAGGTGGTGCGTGGATGGGTAACTGGAGTCGTAGTAATTAACAGGACTTAATAAAGCCCCCCTTTTTAAGGGGGGTTGGGGGGATCTAATTTTGTGGAACACTATATTTTTCGTTCATATTGCGTAAGTCCTGATTAAGTTGAATACGAATAATCAAAAGTGAAAAAAGGTGAAAATAATGATGAAATCAATATCAAAAATCAAATATCTGTCGATTGTTTTGTTGCTTGCATTCTCCCCTGTTAATTCTACTTCCGTTGCAGCAACAAGTGTATCTGAAGAGATTGAGAATAGCGAGTTATTAATAGCTCAAAACGCATCTAGTTTTGACCGTCTGATGCGACAGGGTTATGCTGCTGCTGGACGTAGAAACTATACCCGTGCTAGGTCTTATTTTCAGCAAGCATTAGGTTATCGTCCTGGAAATAGGTATGCAACAAGGGCGATCGCCAACATGAATCGTTATCTATCTCGCCGTAACCGTTCTCGTATTGCCTATGCAAGAAGAAGAACAGGTAGAAGAGTTGCTGGTGGAACGCGGGGAGGTTGTTTCAAGAGCGAACAAGCCCGTCAATCGATTATTCCTTTAATACCCTCAGATGCAGATGGTGTAACTACAACTTCTGAGTATCCCAGTTTATTGTTTTACGTTCCCCAAATCCCTGAAGCAAAATCATTGGAATTAATTGTACAAGATAATAACTTTAACAAGTTACACACAATTGCTTTATCGCCAAACAACCAATCTGGAATTATTAGAGCTAATCTAACTTCTCAAACAGGTAAACCTTTAGCATTAAACAAAGAATACAATTGGGTGTTTTCTGTAGTTTGCGACGATAACAGTCGAGATACAGATTGGGCTTTACGTGGAAAAGTGCGA
>JBCCLY010000775.1:0-2191 GCA_039026655.1 Cyanobacteria bacterium P01_C01_bin.38
ACTAACTCGCATTAAATGCATAACCGCATCTTGATGCAGCAGCATAAACAAGTGAGGTCTTAAAGTTCTTACAGGTAATTTACTATGTTCCGAGAGAAACTGAATTACTTCTCGGATGCCTTGTTCGCTTTCTTGAGTAACAATATAAATTTCCAAACGGTTACAAGTGCTAAGAATTGTTACCTCTTCGATACTGGGGTAACTTAACAGATGAGCGATTGCACCTTCGGTTTGTGGTTCGGGAATACTGAGCTTTTCACGAATCTCTACGCTTGCTGTTTTGTGGCTTAAGCCTACTACTGCTATATGCATTACTTTAAATGGTAATTACTAACTATTTATTGATAATTGATAAAAGAAATTAGAAATTAGGGAATTGGGGAATTGGGAATTGGGCATAGGGCATGGAAAAAAGTTATGAGTTAAGAGTTATGAGTTATGAGTTATGGATTATATGAATTAAAAATGCCTTTATTACCTGTAAAGATTTTGAGATAAGTCTCAAATCGTATTAAAAGGGATTATCAACGCAATTAAGATGACTTGAAAGCTTAATTCACATTTAATGCGAATCATTTTTCAATACTCCAAACTCCAAACTCCTAACTCCTAACTCCTAACTCCTAACTCCAAACTCCAAACTCCAAACTCCTAATTCCTAACTCTTAACTGTTTAGGTAAGACTTATGGTTTCTGGCTTATCGGTCATATGGATGGTATCAACAAACCGGACAGTTTTGGATTGACTAGAAATTACTAAACTTTGAGTTCTAGCTCCTCCGTGGAAGAAACGAACTCCTTCCATTAAAGTTCCGGGAGTAATACCGCAAGCTGCAAAGAGTACGTTCTCACCGTTGGCTAGTTCTTCAGCGTTGTAAACTTTATCTGGGTCATTGATACCCATTTCTTTAAGTCTGGCAAGGTTGCTTTCTTTGCTTTCGCCAATCAAACCTGTTTTTACTATTTCTGGATCGTAGATCAATTGTCCTTGGAAGTGACCGCCCAAGCAACGCATTGCAGCAGCAGAAATTACACCTTCGGGAGCCGCACCAATACCCATTAAGGCATGAATGTTGGTTCCTTCAAAACCGCAGGAGATAGCAGCAGAAACGTCACCATCGCTGATCAAACGTACTCTAGCGCCAGCTTGACGAATTTCCGCAATTAAATCTTTGTGACGGGGACGATCCATTACTACTACTACCAATTCCTCTACCGAACGATTCATGCACTCGGATAGAATCTTTAGGTTTTCAGTAGCAGATTTATTGATATCTACTTTGCCTTTGGCTTGTGATGGTGCTGCTAACTTTTTCATGTAAAAGTCAGGTGCAGCAAATAAACCGCCTTTTTCGGAAATTGCGAGTACTGCCATCGAACCGTTTTGACCGTATGCTACCAGGTTAGTACCTTCGCAAGGGTCAACCGCGATGTCTATTTCAACTAATTCATCGGGGTTACAGAAAGACTTAGCATCTTCACGAGTACAAATCCCTACTTCTTCACCGATGTAAAGCATGGGAGCGTCATCGCGTTCGCCTTCTCCAATCACAATGCGTCCGCGCATATAGATTTTGTTCATTCTTTCCCGCATAGCTTCTACAGCTACTTGGTCTGCGGTATTCTTTTCGCCTTTGCCCATCCATCGAGCGCTGGCGATCGCCGCTTGCTCAACTACCTCAATAATTTCTAATCCAAGAGTATTTTCCACGAAGTCTGCCCTCTCAATTGCTTGGCCATTCGCGGTAAAAGCGAATTGCGATTTCAGTTATTTAGTCTACCAAAGGGCGTATACCCGTGGAAATCCGTCTTGCCTCGGGTTTTTGTTAAGTTTTGCTGCCGAGTATATTTCTGGCATTAAACATGGAGCATATATTACTACTTCATTTTAGTACTTTTTTTACATCCAAATATATTTAATTTCAATATTAGTCAACTAATATCCAGTTGATTTATTTTATGATTTTGATTGGTTAATCTAATGCTATTTTAACTATGTGTGAAAAGGGTAAATATTTATCTTTAATGGATGATAGTATGCAATGTTTAAATCGCCATATTTATAGAATTTCGTTTGAATTTGTAAAAATATTAGTAAAAGCGATCGACAGGTTTTGCTAACGAAAAACAGAAAGCTTACGCCATTACAATATAAATTTAATTTGAATGATTATTCAATTTTATTAGTAAA
>JBCCLY010000776.1:0-2182 GCA_039026655.1 Cyanobacteria bacterium P01_C01_bin.38
ACAAATGAAAGTTGTCTTGAGTGTCATAGTACTCCAGAAAGGGCACCTAAAAGTCAAATAGAAACCTATGGAGCAGAAAACGGTTTCGGGTGGAAATTAAATGAGGTTTTGGGAACCCAAATAGTTTATGTTCCAGCCGAACAACTTTTCAATAATGCTCGTAACTCATTCATGCTAATTACGGCAATTGTAGCGATGGTTTTTGCAATTGTAGTTATTACGATCAACCTCTTATTAAAAACAACAGTGATACAGCGGGTGAAACAAATTGCATCAGTTGCAGAACAAGTTAGCGTTGGTGATATCAATGCTAACTTCGGCAAACAGAATCAAGATGAAATCGGAGAATTAGCCGAAGCTTTTAACCGAATGAAATACAGTTTGGAAATTGCTATGAATATGATTGATAAGAAAAGGGGATAGGGGTTAGGGGATAGTTGATAGTTGATAGTTGATAGTTGATAGTTGTTGGTTGATAATCTATGCCCTTCGGATGAAAGTTGGTAGACTGTAGGGTGCCCTGCGGCGCGAAAGATAATCTCGACTGTCAAATAATAATTGAATTTCGCGCTTAACGCACCATTTCAATTTGTTAAAATTGGGTTTCATATAACATTGTGCGGTGCGTTGCGCTGTCGCGACAACACACCCTACAACTAACCACTAACCACTAACAACTAACCACTAACAATTTCTTCAAGCAAATCGTTAAAAGGTTGCCAATTATCTTCTCGATCGATTGATTGCCAAACTGATTCAATTACTGGTCTTAATATTACTGTTTGGGGATTATAATCTTTTAGAGTTTGAGCAATATTATCCAGTTCCGGAGTTGCCATCGTATTCAATATTCTGTGATAAATTCCTGCCCAGTTAAAGAATAATTCCGATGAACCTAATGATTTTTTGATTTCAGAACCTTCTAATATATAGCTTGCATCATCTTGCCATTTATGAGAAAAAGTTGTGGCGATGTCGGCGTAAAAATGATGGTAGCTGACAGGATAATGTTTGAGAAAATCAATTGTTGCTTTTAATATCTCGTCTGTTTCTCCTGGCGGTAATTCTTGATTGAATCCTAATTTTTTCAACATTAATAAACGGTAATTACCCAGAAAATATTTACCGAATTTTATCAATCCAGTATCCATATCCGATTTATCAATTACAGCTATTAATGCTTCTTGAAGCATTTCCAAATTCCACATACAAATATCCGGCTGATGGATGTAAGAGTAACGGCTGTAATGATCGAAATATGCGGCGGTAAAATGTGGGTCATAAGTAGGAATAAACGCATAGGGACCGTAATCAAAACTTTCCCCGGTAATCGACATATTGTCAGTATTTAAAACCGCATGACAAAAACCAGCCGCCATCCATTGTGCTGCTAATTTTGCTACTCTTTCTACTAATTCTGCATAAAATAAAGCATATTTTTCTTGCTCGTTAATTAGATGAGGATAGTAAACTTCTATTACATGATCTAAAAGCTTTTTAGTTAAATCTGGACGCTTTAAGTAATTTAAACGTTCAAAAGTACCAAACCGAATATGGGAACGGTTCATCCTTATCATTACCGATGAACGAGTTGGGGAAGGCTCATCACCGCGCCACAACTGCATTCCAGTTTCAATCAAGCTCATACATCTGGAAGTGCGTACACCCATGCTATGCAGCATTTCTCCCGCTAAAACTTCCCTGACTCCACCTTTAAGAGTGAGCATTCCATCGCCACCACGGGAATAAGGTGTTCTACCAGAACCTTTAGTACCGAAATCATAAAGTTCGCTATCGATTCCGCGTACCTGCCCGTAAAGAAAACCTCTACCGTCACCCAATCTGGGGTTATATTCGCCAAATTGGTAGCCGTGGTAGCGCATTGCCAGAAGAGGTTTGCGCCGTTCAAATTTCCCAAAAGCTTGAATAAAATCTTCGTCTGTTACCTGTTGGGGATTCAATCCTAAAAGCGGCAGCAGCGCATTATTGCGGAAGCGGAGTTTGTGAAGGGAAAATTCCTCCGCAGCAACTTCATCATAATAGTCCGAGCCTAAAGATTCAAAAGCCGGTTCGTAATTGAGGTTAAGTAGGGGATTGGTAGTTTCAGCCGTTTGCATTACCAGTACGGGTAAGTTTGCCATACCCTTAATGGTACATCTGAGAGGAAGATTGGGGGAGGGGG
>JBCCLY010000777.1:0-2170 GCA_039026655.1 Cyanobacteria bacterium P01_C01_bin.38
ACCAATGCTCAATTGAGAAATTACTTGAGTTATACCGTGATGCGCTCATAATAATAATAGTAATTTTAGGAGCGCTGCTAGATGTCTGGAGAATTATTAAAATCGTTTCAAGAAGCTTACCGTAATTTGGAACTGCTGCCGCTGGTGGAAGAAAAAGATTTGCAGCAATTCCGAGTTGATTATGGTGAGGAAACAATTGAAGAATTAGAACAGTTAACTGAAGATAGTCCTAACAGTGACGGTAAAATAATGTTTTCGGGACATCGGGGATGTGGTAAATCAACTTTGCTGGCAGAATTTAGCAGACGGTTAAGCGATCGATATTTTGTAGTTTTATTTTCTATAGCCGAAACAATCGAAATGTCGGATGTAAATCATATCAACATCTTATTTACGATTGCAGTCAATTTAATGTTAGAAGCGGAAGCTCGTCAAGTTGAAATTCCTCAATCAACAAAAGATACTTTAAATAGATGGTTTGCTAAACATACACGCACCGAAGCAGCAGGAATTCAGACAGAAGCAGAAGCAAAAAGCTCTATATTTAAATCAATTACCACCAAATTAAAAGTTGATTCTACAATTCGTTATGAAATCAAACAAGAATTTGAACGCAAGGTTTCAGATTTAGTTGCTCAGTTGAATATTATTGCTGCTGAAATTGAATTAGCTGTAAAAAAAGAGATTTTAGTTATTATTGATGATTTAGATAAACTAGATTTAGCTGTAGTCAATACAATTTACAAAGATAATATTAAAGCCCTTTGCCTGCCAGGATTTAGAATTATTTATACCATCCCAATTGCCGCAATGCGCGAAACGGTATTAAGAACAATTATCGTGACAGAAACTAACGACCAAATTGTGGTAATGCCGGTTTTAAAATTATTTACCAAAGGTCAAAGTCGCAATGCTAATGCTCAACCCCGCGCCGAAACTTTGGGAATCCTTTGCGAAATTTTGAAAAAGCGAATTGATGCAAAACTAATTACAGATAAAACAACAGAAAATATTGTTATTAATAGCGGTGGTGTGTTACGGGAATTGATTCGCGTTGCTAACGAATGTTGTCGTATATGTTTACGATTAATTCGACGCAAACCGAGCAATCAAGTAATCATTGACGATACAATTTTAGATACTGCAATCAATAATATCCGCAATGATTTCGCTTTACCTTTAGGTAAGTCAGACTATGAGATATTAAAAACTACATACGATAAATTTAAACCAGAAGACCCCAAGCAACAAGAATTTTTAGATTTACTCCACGGACTTTACGTTTTAGAATATCGCAACAGACAAAACTGGTATGACGTGCATCCGATTGTTGTGGAATTATTGCGTGAAGAAGGTTTAATTTAATGGTAACTAAATCATCAACTAATCCAGACGAGCAAAATCAAGATGCTTACGACGATTTAATCGTTTCCATTGAAGCTGGAGAAGGAAAATTAAGCTTATTAATTGCAGTTTGCGATAACGGAACCTTTCGCGAGGAAATTATTAATAAATATGAAACCGAACTTCAGCCACACTTTCGTCACTATCGCACTACTTTAGCCCGTGGAGAACCAAGTTTAAATGCTGCAATTAATCAGTTAGTAGAGCAAGAAGAATATTTACGTAACTCTCAACCAGCGGTAATAACTGTAACTGGAGTACAGCAATTGTTTTTTCTTAAATTAGGAGAAGAACAATCGGAACAAGAGAAATTTTTTGGTTATTTACAGTGGACAAGGGAAGCGTTACGAGAATATCCCTTTGCAATTGTACTTTGGGTGACAAATCAAATTTTAGTTAACTTGATTAAGCAAGCACCGGATTTTTGGAGTTGGAGAAGTGGTGTATTTCACTTTGTTTCAAAGGCGAAAAATTTCGTTGAAGTTAGAGAGTTAGAGCCGATACGTTTAACTTTTCAAGGTACGGAATTAGATGATTTTGATGATGATAAATCTTATTCTTTGTCAGTTGAAGATTTGCAGAGGTTGATTGAGGAGATTGAACGAGAGAGTGGGAAGGAAGATAAGAAATTAGCGAGTTTGTATGTGGAATTGGCAGGTATTTATAAAAGAAGATTGGATAGGGGTGAAGCGGGAGATTATCAGAAAGAGCAAAGTTTAGCAGTCAAATATTATTCTAAAGCAATTAAGTTGCAAACAAAATTAGG
>JBCCLY010000778.1:0-2168 GCA_039026655.1 Cyanobacteria bacterium P01_C01_bin.38
ACCTTTAACCTTTAACCTCTCACCTTTTCCTCCTCTTCCCTTTCTGATAACTTTGACTATTTGGCTTATTACTAAACTCTTTCTTAGGAAATATTTTTTCTTCTAACTGTTCGTAACTTCCTTCAAAATCACAATTTCCATATAAAGGACATCGCTTACAATAAACTCCGTCGGTATAGCGTTCTAAATTTTGGCGGTTAAAGAAATAAGGTTTATGGCTAAAGGTACTTGCTACCCATTGCCATGACATATTATTAGAGGCTGGATCTCCATCTAATAAATGCTCTAAAAACCATTTTGCTCCAGGTTGCCAGCGAATTCTCCGCCAATGCACGATGTAAGCTGCAATCCACATCCGAATATGATTGTGCAAATAGCCAGTTTCGCGCAATTCTTGACTGAAGTTATCAATGCAAACTAATCCTGTAGTACCTTTTTCGATGTCTTCTGGTAATTCCGGTGCATATTCGGCTACGCTATAACCCGTTTTATATTCTTCTCTATCTTCCCAAATTTTATCGCCGAGTTTTACATAAAGTCTTTGCCAATAATCGCGCCAACCTAATTCGTTTACTAATTTTGTCGCGTCGTTATCGTTGCTAACTCTATTTAAGGCAAAGTCTCTTACTTCTGCCAAACTTAGAACTCCGTAGCGCAGATAAGCGGAAAGTCTGGTAACACCTCCAGTCAAGAAGTTACGTGTTTTCCCATACTTTCTGGGATCTACTTTTTGTAACGCTTTTTGGGCGGCTTTTCTTCCACCTAGGGTTTTGCTGATGTTTTCGTCTCTTTTTGCTGCTTTGGGAAATTCTTGTTTGAGATAAGCTATCAAGTCTTCGCGGTTATCAAAGTCGCGGCGCATTTCGTTAGTCATGGGAATTGGGAATTGGGCATTGGGCATGGGGAATATCCCCCCAACCCCCCTTATTGAAGGGGGGCTTTTGGTAATTTATAGGTCAATTAAATGTAACTATTTTTACTTTAAACCTAGTGAATTTCAAATATAAAAACCGAATTAAAATAATTTTGCTTTTAATTTTTAGCACATTTGCACTATATTTTCTACTATTTCGCTTGAGATTTGTTTTCCTTCTTAGGGATGTTGCGGAATTTTTGTTTGAGCCACTCCCCGCAATAAAAGGAACCGATAAAATGATTGAGAATCAAACTAATTGGACTTGGGGTTGTCCGTCGTTAAAAAATAAAAATGTGGAAGAATTATATAAGGTCGTAAAAATAGGTACATTAATAGAAGTTGTTTCATAAAAGGTTAAAGGTTAAAGGTTAAAGGTTAATACCCAATGCCCTACGCCCAATCCCCTATGCCCATTAATTATGACTCTTTGTATAAATCCCCATTGCCCAAAACCCAATGATAATCCTGACAAGACAATTTTTTGTCTGGGATGCGGTTCGGAATTACTGCTGCAAGGACGTTATAAGGTTGTAAAGTATTTGGGTGGTGGGGGTTTCGGTAAGACTTATGAAATAAAGGAACGCAATAATAATTTAAAAGTTCTTAAAATTCTCCATAATAATTTCCCTAAAGCAATCGAATTATTTCAACGGGAAGCAGAGGTATTATCTCAGTTAAATTGTCCAGGAATTCCGCAAGTTGAAGAAGACGGATATTTTATTTATTATCCCCGCAATTCTCAGGAAGCTTTGCACTGTTTGGTGATGGAAAAAATTGAGGGGATGGATTTGTATGAATACATCAAACAGCGTGAATATCGCCCTATTGATGAAAGAATGGCAATGCAATGGTTGCAAGAATTGATAATTATTTTGCAACAGGTTCACAATCAAAACTTTTTTCATCGCGATATTAAACCAGCTAACATCATGTTGCGGGCTGAGGGTGGTTTGGCACTGATTGATTTTGGTACAGCGCGAGTAGTTACAGATACTTACTGGCAGGCACAAGCACAAGGGCAGGTAACGGGAATAGTTTCTGCTGGATATACGCCACCAGAACAAATGAACGGTCAAGCCATGCGGCAGTCTGATTTTTTTGCTTTGGGACGCACGTTCGTTTATTTACTCACTGCAAAAGACCCCAATCAATTTTATAATCCTCAAAATGATGAATTATTATGGCGCAATGCAGTACCTAATATTTCGCCGCAGTTTGCAGACTTCCTTGACTGGTTGATGGAGCGATCGCC
>JBCCLY010000779.1:0-2144 GCA_039026655.1 Cyanobacteria bacterium P01_C01_bin.38
ATTGATGAAATACCCCAACACGAACCAGATGATGAAGATTATTTTGACGACAAACCCGAAATAGATATAGACGAATTCAAATTTGTAAATGATTTTATCAAAAGCTTAGATGCTTATATTCCCACTTGGGGAAGCAGAAATCGTAACGGTGCAGGGCAGCGAAAGATTTTAAGAATTATTGGATTCGATCCCGAAGACATTGAAAGAATGGATTTTATTGCGATTAGCGAAAGCTGAGGAATTAAAAACAGACATTAATTTATATTTAATTAATACATGGTGCGTTGCACTCCGTGACAACACAACGGCAGTATTGGGGGAGGATAATCCACACCCCAATCTGCCTCCCCTACATTTACTCTTTGGAGGCAGAGCCTCCCAATCGGTTCCCAGCCGTCTTACTGGGAACCAGCTACTTGCCGTCTTACTGGGAACAAGTTACAACTCATCACTCATAACTCATAACTCCTAACTCCTAACTCTTCCCCTATACCCAACTTTATATGTGATTTCGACATAATTCTTAACAAACACCCCGTTCAAACTCAAAACATTCTAATCTAAAAGCTAGTGGGTTATATTTTTTGGCAGTCTTGAAGGCAACACGGTTAACGTAAAAACACACCGCTCCTTGAAGCCTAAAGGCAATCCAATATACGCACACGCGCTTATATCAGATAGGAGTTTAAGAAATCACATGAGTGTTAAGGCAAGTGGTGGAAGCTCGGTTGCACGTCCGCAACTATATCAAACTCTAGCTTTATCAACTATTATCCAAGCGGAACAGCAAGACCGTTTTTTGGGCAATGGTGAATTAAAGGAATTAAATAGTTATTTTGCTTCTGGGCAGAAGCGTTTGGATATTGCTCAGACTTTAACTGAGAATTCCGAAATTATTGTTTCTCGCGCTGCTAACCGGATTTTTGTTGGTGGCTCGCCGATGTCTTTTTTGGAGAAACCAAGAGAGCCGCAACCTGAATTGGCTATGGCGATCGCCGGTGAAGAACCTCCGGATATGCGGAGACAAATGGAATTGGGAACTGTCACTTATGTAGAATCTCGTGGCGGATTCTTGGAGAATTTACGTTCTATTTTTAATTCTTCTCCTAGCGGTCCTACACCTCCAGGATTTAGACCGATTAACGTTGCTCGTTACGGTCCGAGCAATATGTCCAAGAGCTTGCGGGATTTATCCTGGTTCTTACGCTACGCTACTTACGCTATTGTAGCTGGCGACCCTAATATTATTGCCGTAAACGTGCGGGGATTGCGCGAAATTATTGAAAGAGCTTGTTCTGGTGAAGCAACAATTGTAGCTTTGCAAGAAATCAGAATTGCTTCAATTTCCTATTTCCGCAAAGATCCTGAAGCCAAAGACATTGTGACTCAGTACATGGATGTTTTGGTTAATGAATTCAAAGCAGCCACCCCTTCAACTAAAAAGCGTCAGCGACCAAGTGGCGACCAACAAGGTTTAGAATTACCACAAATTTATTACAATGCTTCGGAAAGAAGACCTAAATTTGTGATGAAACCTGGTTTGTCGGCTATGGAAAAACAAATGGTCGTCAAAGGTGCTTATCGACAAATTTTTGAGCGCGATATTACTCGTGCTTATTCTCAGTCGATTTCCTACCTGGAATCACAGGTAAAAAATGGCGATATTTCCATGAAGGAGTTTGTCCGTCGTTTGGGTAAATCTCCGCTTTATCGCAAGCAATTTTATGAACCCTTTATTAATAGCCGCGCTTTAGAACTTGCTTTCCGTCACTTTTTAGGACGGGGACCTTCTAGCCGCGAAGAAGTACAAAAATACTTTGATATTATCTCCAGAGGTGGCCAAGCAGCTTTAATTGATGCTTTGGTAGATTCCAACGAATACGCCGATTATTTTGGAGAAGAAACGGTACCTTACCTCAGAGGTTTAGGGCAAGAAGCTCAAGAATGTCGTAACTGGGGTCCTCAGCAAGACTTATTGAGATACAGCGCTCCTTTCCGTAAAGTTCCGCAGTTTATCACAACTTTCGCTGCTTATAATCAACCTTTACCCGACCAGCACGTTTATGGTTCCGGTAATGACCCCTTGGAAATTCAATTCGGCGCAATTTTCCCCAAGGAAACCAGAAATCCCAGCAGCAGCCCTG
>JBCCLY010000780.1:0-2130 GCA_039026655.1 Cyanobacteria bacterium P01_C01_bin.38
AATTAGTACGTGATGATTTACTTAGCATCAATTCAGATGTGCAGTTTTCTTTCCGCGATAACGTCGAGCCAGTTTACCGCCAGTTAGTTAATTTACTTTTGACAAACACAGAAAATGGTTCATTACCTCAAAATAATTTAACATCAGCAATTAACTTAATTGACTCCCTGCAACTAGCCGAATTAGAAAACTTTTTACGCTGCAATCTTGCTTCTGTAGCCAGACAACAAAATACTCAAGTTGGGCAAAACGCAGCATTTATCTATCCGATTGTTTTAGAAGATAGATTAGAAGTTGTTTACAAGTTACCGGGAAAATCATTTAAATCATACAGTAATTCAGTTACCAGAAATCAAGTTGAAAATACCGCCGATAAATTACGCAGAGCCATAGCCAAACGCGACACTGAAACAGCAAACGAATATTCTCAAACCGTATATCAATGGTTGATAAAACCCCTTGAGAAAGAATTAGCAGAAAATCAAGCCTTAGAAACCATTATATTTGTTCTCGATAGCGAGCTACGTAATATTCCAATGGCTGTTTTATACGACCAAAATAACAAAGAATATTTAGTTGAAAAAAAATATGCTTTAAGCGTTTTACCGACTTCCCAACTTTTTAATTTACGCCCTTCTTCCGAAAAGCTAAAAATTTTAGCAGGGGGAATCAGCGAAGCATTAGAAGTAGAAAATCTTAAATTTGAAGCAATCAACGCCAAAGATGAACTAAGTCAAATTTCAGAATTAGCATCAACTCAAAGCTTGTTAGATCGACAATTCAATCAAAAAGCTTTGCAGCAGAAACTTCAAAACCAAGACTTTTCCGTACTACATTTAGCAACCCACGGTAACTTCAGTTCAGATCCAGAACAAACCTACATACTTGCTTATGACCAACTGCTGCGACCAAATGATATAAATAGATTATTAGGCGGTGATAATCAGCAATCGCGCATCGAATTATTAGTTTTAAGTGCTTGTCAAACCGCAAGCGGTGACAACAGAGCCACATTAGGGTTAGCAGGTTTAGCAGTAAGAGCCGGTGCCGATAGTACTTTAGCAACTTTGTGGAAAGTAAACGACGAATTTACAATTAAATTGATAAAGAGATTTTATCAAGAATTAAGCAGCGGAGTTAGTAAAGCCGAAGCCCTACATCGAGCGCAGAAAGCATTAGTATTTACAGGAAAATATCGTAACGAACCTTACGATTGGGGTGCTTATATTTTAGTTGGGAATTGGATGTGAATGAGTAATAAGTAATAGTATTTGTAGGGGAGGCAAAAAGCGGTGTAGATTTTCTTCCCGCTTTATTGCCGTTGCGTTATGAACTTTTAGTTCTAACGCACCGCAAACTATTGCTGGTGCGTTACGCTCCGCGATAACACACCCTACTATCTAAATTTGAGCGATAAATCGCCAACTACAAACTTGAATAATGGTTCGTAGTTGGGACTTTAGTCCTCAATCAGAGCGATAAATCGCCAACTACGAACTTTATTCTGGTTCAACTAATACAATCTCAGCAAAACTTTTATTATCTAAATTACCCCAAGCTAGCGACTTAGATAAATTATTCCAAGCGGTTTTAAGTTTCTGGTTATTTGGATTAGCAAAATAGTTTTTAGCTAATAAACTAATACCGTCATACCAAATATTGTTTTGAATATAGTTTTGGTATTTCTGAGATTTTAATTGAGTTGTCATGGGAACTCTTCTTATCCATCCCATTAAATTTTGATCTGGTTCGTCGGTTTTGTTGCCAACACAGTATAAAATCAAATTCCAACGATAATCTTTGTTTGCTTTCAAACCATATTTCTTCTGCTGTGGTATTGATACTTTAATAATTCCCGGCTTTCCGGTTAACTTAATTGCAGTACGGTAAACTGTTTTCATTTCTGCCGGATCTTTTAAGGCAAATTCAATGTTACTAATCTGATTACCTGCAAAGGGTACGTTAAATAATAAATCAGGGTATTCGGAAACAGTAAAATCTTTACCGTTATTAGCAACTAAAGCCCGCAAAGGTAAGTTAGTTGTAGGACAGTTTGTATTAGGGCGAGAACCCCCCGGTGTGGAACTTCCTGTGGGAGTGCCAGTATCCGGAGCCGCTGGTAATTCGTCT
>JBCCLY010000781.1:0-2126 GCA_039026655.1 Cyanobacteria bacterium P01_C01_bin.38
ACCCAAACCTCGTAGTTACCTTCGAGCCATTCGCCGACAATACCGGGATTTTTACCTTCAAATTCGTCATTACACCAGGTACCGCCGGGACCTTTGATTATTAAAGTGGTATCTTCAGGACTTTCTATTACCAGTTTCATATAGTCAAATTTATCTTTTAACCGCAAGGTGTGATCTGGTTCTTTATCCATATAACCGGTACAGGCTCCGGTTGGAGTATCTTTTCGCCCAGAAATATCTTTTGCTTCTATGGTGCCGCCGCTCATTCCGCGAACTGTAAAAGGATCTTTTTTTAAAGGGCGCTCTATATTTATATCTCCAAATATTGGTGGAGGATTATCATTAGCTTTAGCCAGAGTATTTATTCCGGATGCTACGCTCAGCGATAAGAATAAAAATGATAGTTTAATTACTTTACTTGACAATTTATTAGACATATTGATTACATTTTCCTAAGTGTTTGAAATGACAATAAAATTACATTTATTGTTCCCTCTCCTAAGAGTAATTACTATTTTTCCCGGAAATGATAATTACATATAACACTGATGTGTAGGCTATAAATGCATAGAAAACCTAGAGCATAAAGCAGCGATTAGATTAGTTTTTAAAAGTTAATAATTGTTACAGCCTAGTATCTCCTTTTTCCTTTCTGAGAATAAATTGGGGCACATGAAATGTGCCCCAAAGTAATTATTCAAGATATTGACTTAGTTCACCCGATCGCAATGCTTTTCTTCATGGAAAATTAATCGGCAGCCAAAGCAATCGCCTTTTCCAACCGAAGCTTATCTAAGCCAGTATTGTTAAGCAGTACCCAGGAATCTACAATATCTGGGCCATTCATTTCTCCGGTTAAAGCAGCCCGCAAACTCCGCATCAGTAAACCTTTTTTGACGTTTTGCTCTTTTACTACCCGTTTTATGATGTCTTTGGCATTTGCAGCATTGATTTCACTATCTAAAGCGGCGACAACTCCTTGAAGGGCTGTTTTAACTCCTTCTTTTTGCAGTTGCTCTTGAGCTTCGGAATCAATTTCTACTGTTTCGGTAGAAAATATTGAAGCAACATCTACAGCTTCAGTCAAACGAGATATGCCTGGTTGAATTAAAGCAACTAATTTTTCAATCCAAGCCCGCTCTTTAGTCTCAGAAAAGTTATACCCTGCTTCTTCCCAAAAAGGTATCAGCATATCGGTAAGTTTATCCACCGGCATACTATGGATATACTGACTGTTGATCCAGTCTAATTTATCCCAATCAAACTTTGCTCCTGCTTTATTAACTCGTTCAAAGGTAAACTCTTTAGCAGCTTCTTCTAAAGTAAAAATTTCCTGCGTAGAATCCGGTGGCGACCATCCGAGCAAGGTCATATAGTTAACCAAACCTTCTGGAGTAAAACCCATTTTCTTGAAGTCAGAAATTGAGGTAACACCATCTCGTTTAGAAAGTTTACGGCCTTCCTGATTCAAAATTAACGGTGTATGAGAAAATTCTGGAACCTTTGCGCCAAATGCTTCGTAAAGTAAAATTTGTTTGGCTGTATTGGCAATATGGTCTTCTCCTCGAATCACATGGGTAATTTGCATATCCATGTCATCTACCACCACGGCAAAATTATACAGCGGTTGACCTATACCATCTTCAGTAGCACGAGCGATAACCATATCACCACCCAAATCGCTACCTTGCCAACTCATTTCTCCCCGCACCAAATCATTCCATTTAATCTCGCGGCTATCATCAATTTTAAAACGAATTACAAAACTACGTCCTTCAGCTTTTAACTCAGCTTCTTTTTCTGGTGTTAAATCGCGGTGACGATTATCATAGCGGGGTGCTTGATTTCTAGCTTTTTGAGATACTCGCAAAGCTTCTAATTCTTCAGAAGTAGTGTAACAGCGATAAGCTAATCCTTTATCGAGCAAACTCTGCACCGCTTCCTTATACATTTCTAAGCGCTTAGTTTGGAAAAAAGGACCTTCATCCCAATTCAATCCCAACCAATGCAATCCTTCCAGAATATTATCCGTATATTCAGAACGCGATCGCTCTGTATCGGTATCTTCGATTCGTAAAATAAATTTACCGTCATTATGACGAGCAAACAACCAGTTAAATACAGCA
>JBCCLY010000782.1:0-2124 GCA_039026655.1 Cyanobacteria bacterium P01_C01_bin.38
AGGAGTTAGGAGTTAGGAGTTAGGAGTTAGGAGTTAGGAGTTATGAGTTAGGAGTTAGTTGTTAATGCCCAATTACCAATGCCCAATCCCCAATGCCCCATGCCCAATCCCCAATCCCCAATCCCCAATTACCAACTACCAACTACCTTTTGCGATCAACTTTACTTTCAATCACTTGCTGAATTGATTCTGGTACTTTAGTTAAAAAGTTGTAACCTGTTTTGGCTTCTATTTCATCAACTGAGACTATGTATCTTTCCCAGTTATCGCCGGTATTTTGACGATTAGTTACGTTTACTGCGATAACTCTCGTATTTTGAGATATTCCTTGCAAACCTTGTCCGGGTTGATCTAAAACTACAATTACTTTCCAAGTATAGGTCGGTGCGGTAACTTCTTTTTTTCTACCAATTTTTTTAGAGCCACCATCAACACCGGCAATAATATAAAGTTCTTTTCCCCGCCTCACCAAATCACGGCAGTATTCTTCTAATTCTCGCCATGCACCTCGATTGTTGTCGGGAGTTTGCGGGACAATATTTGTCATTAAGAAAGTGGCTGAATTATCTTGTACGCTAGCAGTGCGATCGGCGGAAGGTACCATGTGTCCTCTATCGTAACCGCTACGACTGTAATCGCTTGGTTTGATGCGATACCAATCCGACGGTAACGAATCATCGGGACGAAAATCATCTTGACGTTCAACATTACCCAACCAACTTTGATTCAGTTGCCAAGCTACCCAATTTGGCGTTCCTCTTTCCCGACTGTATGATAAAGCATATTGCGGTTTTATCATCAGATAGTTGTTCGGATTTTCCCCCGCATTACTAGGATTACCCATTGCTAAATGAGGTGAAAGCGGTTGTTGCAACAGCAGCTGACAGCCAGCAATCAAAGCAAATAGGAATACAAAAATAACAAAAACTAATTTTCGTTTCACAATGGTTTTTAGAAGTTTCCGTCTAGAAGTATTCCATTTTGAGGTAGTTTTTGGAAAGGGGGGAGCGCTACGAAATCATTATAATCAAATACTTCTGACTCCGGTTTATTTGTTATCCATTACGGCAAGATGAACCAGCATTAATTGCTTATCGTCTTCAAGTATTTTTAGCAAAGGATTTTTAATTGCTTTTTTTGCAATCAGAATCTGTGCATCTAATGGCAAGTTTTCAAAGTATATTTTTTGCTTGCGATGACTGTTTTTTTCCGGACAGTGCCATTCATATTTTACGCTGAAATTGCTATATAATGACCACTTACTTAAGCTGCCGTATTTAAGATGGGTTAAGTCTTTGACACAAGTGACTATAAGCTGTGAATGCATTTCTAGTGAAGGTTTCATAGAGATAAGCTAAGTGTTATACTTTGGTTTTTGGAAAATTACAATTTTTAAAGCTGTTAATCATTATGTTGTCATATTAGTATGACAATATAGTTATTTTTAAGGATGAGAGATAAACATTTATAGCGATAGATATTTTGTGGATAAACTTTTTAGCAACTGATAATCAGTGTCTTAAAAAGCTGTTTATCGTAAATTAGCAATCACCGTAAAACAATTTATATACTCATCTATTAATATATTTCAAACTAAATTAAGGTGCAAACATTTATTTCTATTAAATTTTTACTGTTATGCAGAATGTTGTAGAGCAACCAGAAATATTTTAGTTGAAGCAAATAATTATATAGTATTATATTTATTATTTAATAACCATAGCAAATATACATAGGCAAGTATCAGTTGTTTTATCCAAACTTTTTGTTATTGCTAGTATTTTCAAAGGGAACAGGGAACAGGGAAAAGGAAAAAGGGAACAGTTTGGTATACTGAGTTTTGTATTTCTTCCGGACACACTCCGCCAACAAAATTAAATGAGAAATTACATATAAATTTTTAATGTTTAAAAAGCTTTATAGGGGAGCATCCCAAATGTGGAAATTTATTTTTTGTAGTGCGTTAGCGAAGCGTGTCCGGAGGACATGCATCTTGCTCGCTATATATATCTAGCGAGCAAGATGCATTTCCTTACGGAAACACTGCGTTAACGCACTACAAAAATAAATTTCCACCCGCAGGGATGCTTCCCTATTAGGAAGGGAGTAATTTTAATATTTCCA
>JBCCLY010000783.1:0-2122 GCA_039026655.1 Cyanobacteria bacterium P01_C01_bin.38
ACGCGCAAAAAGGCTTTAGCCTTCTGTATTACTTACTTTTTTGGTTTTCAATATATTTTTTTATGGTTTCGGTGCAAGCTTGACCAGTTGTAGCAACAAAATAAGCAGGACTCCACAAAGTTGGAAGTTTTTTTAGTTCTGGGAATTCCTTCCGTAAGTATGATGAAGCACGACCTTTTACCCATCTAGCGATATCAGAGGGTGCTTCATGAGTTGGGGCATTGATAAAAAAATGTACGTGGTCTGGCATTATTTCTAGGGCGATTAACTTCCACCCATGCTCAGTAACTAATTCAAAAATTATTTCTTGCAACCTTGATGCAATTTCTTTAATCAATACCGCTTTTCGCCGCTTCGGTACAAACACAAAGTGATAATTTATTGAAGATACAGAGTTTTTAGTTCGTCTATATTGATACGCTTCTTTTTTAAGTTTCGGCATTTACTTTTAATGACTATGAGTGTATACTACTATAGTATGAGACACTAACCTCAGCAACAAGTTAGACATAGAGGCGATAAATTGCGTGCATACTTTACCGATAAAATTATCAAGTATTAGCGACGAGCTTAGAGACTATTTAGTTTGGCAATGTGAAAAAGCAAATAGTCTTTATAACAGTATTTTGTTTGTTGTTAGAAAGCAGTATTTCTCAGAAGCTAAACGTTCTGCTTATTTTAAAGGCGATGACTACAGATGCGGTTTGTACGCTCAAAAATGTAGAAAATATGATTATCGCCAAATTCAAAGTGATTTTAAAGAAAACGAAAACTTCAGAGCTATAGGTGCAAATGCAGCAAAGAATCTATGTAAAGAGGTAGATTCATCAATTAAGTCATACAACAGCTTAGTTAGCTTATTCTATCAGAATGGAGGCTACCAAAAGCAAAGTAATGGCGCTCCGAAATTACCAAGTTACAGGAAAAGTGGGGGTCTGCATAGTTTAACTTATGATGCGGTTAACCTATCAATTAAAGACGGATGTATTAAGTTACCAAACTGCAAAAGCATTAAGCAGTTCATTGATTTTGATTTAACTATTGATGTTCCCGAGTTTGTATTACCAGAAAAAATTAAACAGATACGTATTCGCCCTAGTCGTGGTGAATTGTGGTGTGATTTTATAATTGAGGATGGTAAAGAAGAAATAACAAATAATCTGAATCTTGATTATAGCCACGCGCTATCAATCGACCACGGTGTAAAGTTTTGGTTGAGTGCTGTGACTACCAAAAAAAGAAGCTTTATTGTCGAAGCACCTCAATTAAAAACCGCAATTTGGAAGTACCAGCAAAAAGTTAAGCAGTACAAGCAAAATAAATCTAATTTCTACTGGGATGAATACCTTGATAAATTAACCGCAAAATACAACTTGCAAATTAGAGATGCAGTTAATAAAGCAGCGCGTTTCATTGTAAACCACTGTTTAAATAATGGAATTGGTAATTTAGTCATTGGTTGGAATAAAGGTAATAAGCAGAATATTAATTTAGGTCGTAAAAACAATTACGAAATCGTTAATATGCCAACTGCAAGATTAATTAAAAGATTAGAGGAATTATCTAAAGAGTATGGGATTAAATTCATCGTAACAACAGAAGAGTACACGTCAAAAGCATCCTTTGTCGATAATGACGAATTACATCAATACGGTGCAAAACCCGCAGAATGGAAGCCGTCAGGGAAAAGGATTTCTAGAGATGAGTATCGGACTAAAAATGGTAATGTCATCCATGCTGATTTAAACGCGGCGGGTAACATTCTAAGGAAAGTTTTTGACCAAGTTTTTCCACATAGGTTTCAGGGGAAAATAAGACTTGAAGCTATTAAACGGGGTGCTTTGACTCGCCCCAAGCGGTATGATGTTTTCAAAAATTTGAAAAAGAAATATCGTAAGAAGACGTTACGGAGTGCGGCTGATTAGCCCACGAAGTAACATCATTATAGAATCCTGTGCGTTTCAACCACAGGAGAAGTCAACTCAACCAAGAACCAGTATTCGGTTCCCTTGAAGCAGATGTTATCGAAGTTAGCCGCACCAGTCAACTAATTTTCGGTGGTGACTCCGATGATTTGATTGACGCTTCTATCAGTAGTCAAGGAAATAACCGGATTTATGCT
>JBCCLY010000784.1:0-2121 GCA_039026655.1 Cyanobacteria bacterium P01_C01_bin.38
AATCAAATTATACTTTTTAGATAAAAGTAAAACCACCTTGTTTGCTCTGTGAAAAGCAAAGATTAGGGCGATTCTGCTTCATGTTTATGCAAAAGGTATAATCTTAGCAAAAAATAATTAGAAATTACAATGTTGTAATAAATACTGGCGAATTTATAATTATTACACTATATTATTGACACTCCAGTTTTATCATCTGAAATGAAAAGTTATCGGCAGTTGCTTTGGAGAAAGTATTTTACTTTCTTGAGAAGATTTATTTATTTTGTTGCATCTATTATTCTGTATTTCTTACTTACTATTGTTCCCTTTTCGCCAACTCATGCTCAAGTACCTACTCCCACACCTACACCAACTCCAACTGCCGCTGCAATAAATCAAGGGGCACTGGTAGAGCTTGGAGGAGAAGAACTTTTTAAAATTCGTGCTGGAGTGGGAGCATTCTCTCCGGAAGAGCGTGCTACAGCAGTAACTAATCGTATTCTTAAACTAGCTGAAGATCCAACAGTTCCAGTAGATAGAATTACAATCGACGACAAACCGCTAACTACTAATTTAACCGTAGGCAATCGCGTACTGTTAACTATAACAGATGGAGATGCAAGAGCAGCCGACACACCCCGACAAGAATTAGCTAGAAACTATCAAGAAAAAATTCAAAACACAATAACTCAATATCGCATCGAACGCAGTCCAGATTACATTCGTCAAGGAATAATTAGAAGCGGTATCGCAACAGTTATTCTAGGAGCAACACTTCTGATATTTGCTATAGTTTTTCCCTGGCTTTATAGAAGAGTAAGCAATTTACAAGGTACGCGAATTCCAGCAATCAGAATTGGCAGCTTTGAACTATTACCCGCTACCCGAATTTCTCGACTGTTAATTAGTTTGCTCAAATTACTGAGATTTTTATTAACCTTGGGCGCACTAATAGTATATGTACCCTTGGTAATGAGTTTCTTTCCTTGGACAAGGCAAATAAGTTTAAGAGTATTTAGATATTTTCTGCAAACAGTAGAAACTTCTTGGGAAGCATTTCTCACTTATTTACCGAATCTTTTTGCATTAAGCATTATTCTTTTCATTACTTACTACTTGATTAAGTTAATGAGAAATTTATTTACCTCTATAGGTAATGGAAATTTAACTTTTCAAGGCTTTTATCAAGAATGGGCGGAACCGACTTTTAAATTATCGGTATTTTTGATTGTAATCCTCGCAGCCGTAATTGCTTTTCCTTATCTACCGGGTTTTGGTTCTCCGGCATTTCAAGGAATATCGCTGTTTTTAGGTTTACTCTTATCTCTTGGTTCTAGCGTCGTAGTAGCTAACGTTGTCGCCGGAGTTATCTTAATTTATACTCGCGCTTTTCAAATTGGAGACAGAATAAAAATTGGCGATGCAATTGGTGATGTAGTAGAAAAAACTTTATTCGTTACCCGCATCCGTACAGTTAAAAACGTTATGATTACTCTTCCTAATACCAGCGTTTTTACCAATCAAATTATTAACTATACCGCTGCCGAACTAGATCCCGATCAAGCTCCCTTAATCTTACATACCACCATCACATTAGGTTATGACGTACCTTGGCGAAAAGTACATCAGGTATTAATTGATGCAGCTAAATCTACGACACATCTTCTTTCCGATCCAGAACCTTTTGTACTGCAAACCAGCTTAGATGACTTCTATGTTAGTTACGAATTAAATGCCTTTACTCATAATCCGAGTATAATGGCTCGCATTTATTCCGAGTTGCACCAAAATCTTCAAGATAAATGTAACGAAGCAGGAATAGAAATTCTTTCACCACATTATTCAGCAGTTAGAGACGGTAGTCAAACTACAATTCCAGAAGAATATCTGCCAAAAAACTATACGACACCAGGTTGGGGAATTTTTCCTCAAGGAAGCATACTTGACTTATTAAATAATAAGACTCATAATTCAAGCCAAAATCAAACCAAAGAAACGAAAGAGTAATTTTGATTCACGATTTGTAGGGTGCGTTAAGTACTAGGGCAAAATTAATTGTACATTTGTCATTGCGAGTGGAACGAAGTGAAACGAAGCATTCAGCGAAGCTGCGGCTCATCGCAACACTTTGAGATTACT